>CAXBQM010000009.1:0-23077 GCA_963978235.1 uncultured bacterium
TAGTTTTCCTCATTCCATTAGCGCTCTTCTTTCACTTTGCGCCAGATGCCTACATACTTTCCGCAGCAAAATCAGTGCCACGTTCAATCTTTGATGGATTCATTCTTATCATCGCGATTTTCACGCTCTTTGGAATCCGTGAAATCGTGATTAAAGTGCGCGAGCACAAAGCTCACACGCCTTCGTAAGCTCGTTTCATCTCCGCTAAGTTAATTTTCTTCATCGATAACATCGCCTGTGTTGCGCGTTGTGCGCCTTCAGCATCTGGTCCCCCGAGATATGAATTCATCTCGTGTGAGATCACTTGCCACGAAACTCCGAACTTATCTTTCAACCATCCGCACTGACTTTCTTGGCCACCATCAGCGGTGAGAATCTCCCAATATTTATCGATCTCAGCTTGATTGGCGCAGGGAATTTGAAATGAGACCGCTTCACTATGGGGAAATTGTGGTCCGCCATTGAGTCCAATGAATGGTCGACCAAAGATCGTGAAATTTACGACGATCTCTTCACCTTGTTTATTGCCCGGAGTATCTGTTGGCGCAATCCAATTATCTGCGATCGAACTATTGGGAAAAATGCTGGTGTAGAAAGTAGCCGCCTCGCGCGCGCGACCATCAAACCAGAGACAGGTAGTGAGTTCTGTCATTAATGACCGAGATAAGCCTTGGTCACCGCATCATCTTTACGGAGATCAGAGGCTTTTCCGCTCATCTTCACATTTCCTGATTCGAGAACATAAGCGCGGTCAGCAACTTCAAGGGCTGCATTGGCGTTCTGTTCAATCAAAAGAATCGTAATTCCTTGTTCGCGGATCTTTGTGATTGTTTCAAAGATCATTTCGACAAGAACTGGGGCAAGACCCATTGATGGTTCATCAAGGAGAAGAAGTTTTGGCGAACCCATCAATGCGCGGCTTACTGCGAGCATCTGCTGCTCGCCACCGGACATAGTTCCTGCGCGTTGTTCAACACGTTCTTTGAGACGTGGGAAGAGTGCAAGCACACGATCGAAATCTGCCGCAACTTCGGCTTTGTTATTTCGAAGGAATGCGCCGAGTTCAAGGTTTTCGCGAACTGTCATTCTTGGGAAGATTCGTCGACCTTCTGGGGAATGACAAATTCCCATACCAACGATGTCATGGCCAGGTACACCATCAATGCGATTTCCTTCAAAGAGAATTTCGCCAGAACGTGGTTTGATCAAACCGGAGATGGTGCGCAGTGTTGTTGATTTACCAGCACCGTTTGAACCGATCAAGGTGACGATTTCACCTTTGTTTACAGTTAAAGAAACATCTTTAACGGCAACAATCTTTCCGTAGGCAACTTCAATATTCTTAACATCTAACATAGCGCTCATTATTTTGAGTCCTTTGCTTTGCCTAGGTAAGCCTCGATGACTCGCTTATTACCGCGAATGTCATCTGGTGAACCTTCTGCGATCTTCTCGCCTTGATCAAGAACTGTGATGCGTTCGGAAACACTCATCACAACTTTCATATCGTGCTCGATAAGCATGATGGAGATATCTCGTTCGCTGACAAGTCGATGCATGAAGTCGATGAACTTCTGTGATTCTTGTGGGTTCATACCCGCAGTAGGTTCATCGAGCAAGAGAATTTGTGGGTTGAGAGCGAGTGCGCGCGCTACTTCGAGACGGCGTTGATCACCGTAAGAGAGGTTTCGTGCGAATTCGTTGGTCCACTTCCCTACGCCAGCGAAATCAAGAATCTCTTGAGCTTTCTCGGCTGCTTCACGTTCTTCGCGACGTTGCTTTGGTGTGCGGAGAATTGTTGAAGCGATACCTGACTTCAGGTGAGAGTGCATCGCAACGAGAAGATTCTCTTGCGCGGTCATCAAACCGAAGAGTCGGATATTTTGGAAGGTACGTGCAATACCGATTTCTGCAATCTTATGTGGCGGAAGATCGGTGATATCGCGTCCGTTGTAATCAATCGTTCCTGCGGATGGTTTGTAGAGTCCGGTGAGAACGTTGAAGAAAGTAGTTTTTCCCGCACCGTTTGGTCCAATGAGGGAGACAACTGATTTTTCTGGAATGGTGAAGTCAACCGAGTTAACAGCGAGCAAACCACCGAATTGAACGCTAATCGATTTTGCTTCGAGAACGTTCTTCATCTTATGCACGCTCCTTTTCGTTTGATTCGACTTCATCGAGTTCTTCTTCATGGAGCATCAACTTCAAACGCGATTCAGGAATAAGTCCTTCGCGCTTAAAGAGCATCATCAGAATCAGAACGAGTCCAAAGAGAAGGAAGGTAAAGGAAGCGAAGTCGATCGATGTTCCGAACTTGTCATTATAGAAAGTTCCGAAAGCGGTAAGACCGTTTCCATTAACCCAGGAAAGAATAAATGCGCCGAGAATTACGCCCCAGACGTTACCCATTCCACCGAGAACAACCATCGCAAGTAAGAAGATTGAGATGGTGAAGTTAAATCGTTCGGCGTAGACACCGTTCACGTGAGTTGCGAAGGCAACACCACCAAGTCCACCTGCGAATGCACCCACTGCATACGATGCAAGTTTGGTACGCATCAATGGCACGCCCATCATGCTCGCTGCTAATTCATCTTCACGAATTGCAAGCCAGGCTCGGCCAAGTCGACCACTTCGGAGTCGAAGTGAGATGAAGACCATTACTGCGGCGAGGAAGAGGAAAATCAGTAGTTTCCAACCGAAATCAAATGGTCCAAGGTTCTTCACTCCGACGGGGACGGGATCCACCATCACGATGCCTTTAGTTCCATTAGAGATGTTGTAACCGAAGAAATCTTCACCATTAAAGAAGACCTGCGGAATGATTTCTCCGAAACCAAGTGTGACGAGCGCAAGGTAATCACTCTTCAATCGAAGTGTTGGTGCGCCAATCAAGATTCCAAAGAGCGCACAGATAAAGCCACCAATAATGAGAACGAGCCAGAAATTGATGTGAATACCTGGGCGATCTGCTGTCACTGAGCCTAAGAAATGTGTATTGAGGAAGAAGAAGAACTCAGACATAAACCAACCGGCGCAATATCCGCCAATGGCCCAGAATGCGACATAACCAAGATCGAGTAGACCGGCATAACCAACAACGATGTTGAGTCCGAGCGCCATAATGACGTAGACCAAACTTTCATTAATTGCAGCTGGTGGCACCCATTGATACACGGCATCATAAATTCCGGTCGGAAGTCCTGGCCACGGAAGGAGGAATTGATAGACCGCGAAGAGAAATGCGCCAGCGATTGAGTAACCAATAATCCACTTGCGATGTGATTTTGTAACGTTATTTGCGGAAGTCTTCTTTGACATGGCTTAGACCTTTTCCGTAGTTACTTTGCCTAACAAACCTGCTGGTTTGAAGACCAAGATGATGATGAGGATGGTGAAGACAACGCTCTGTGACCATTGCTGTCCAAGCGCAATCGGCAGACCATCGTTGAGTCCTTGAATAAGTCCAATAAGAAGCGCACCAACGACTGCGCCCCAAAGATTTCCAATTCCACCAAGTACCGCAGAGGTGAAGGCAATGAGTCCGAGTTGGAATCCTAAGTTGTAGTTCGTAGTACCAATAGCTTGTTGGTAAAAGAGTCCGGCAGCACCTGCCATCGCGCCACCGAGTGCGAAGGTAAATGCGATTGTCTTGTTCACGTTAATTCCCATCAGCGCTGCGGCATCTTTATCTTGCGCAGTTGCGCGCATTGCTTTGCCCTGCTTGGTTTTATTAACGATGAAATTAAGTCCGAGTAGTAGTGGCACTCCAACAATAAAGAGAATGATGGTCACCATATTGATGCGGACACCGAAGATGTAGACATCGAAACTTGGAATCACGGTTGGCCATTGACGAGGAGTGGATCCATTCCACTTTAAGCCAATGAAGTTAAGAAGGAAGGACATACCAACTGCAGTAATAAGTGGGGCGAGACGTGGCGCATTACGAAGTCGGCGATACGCCAATCTTTCGATGAGTACGTTAATGACTGCACCAAAAACCATCACAAGAAGCAGACACGCTGCAAAAGCAGCCCAACCAGTTGGTCCAGATTCTTGTTGTTTCAACCAGACTGATAAGAAATAAGAGGAGAAGAGCGTTCCCAACATAAAGAGATCGCCGTGTGCAAAGTTAATGAGTTCGATAATTCCATAAACAAGTGTGTAGCCAAGCGCTATGAGTGCGTAGAGAAGTCCGTTGCGGAGGCCGAGAACGGTTACTTGCGCAAATTGTTCTGGAGATTTAATAATGTTGGCAAGAATCCAAACGAATGCGATTGCGCCAATAACAATTGCGCCAGTTCGCTCGATTCGCGCGCTACGAATCTGTCCTTTGGTGCCTTTAAATTTCTGCGCCGTTGCATTCGACAATGTCGTTCTCCAATTTCACTACTTCGATAAAAACTCTTTGTTGCAGAATCTTTCTTTAAAACAGCGTTTTGGGTGGCCGCTTGTGACGACCACCCAAACCACTACAAACCGAAATTACTTAACAGTAATCTTCTTAACGAAGGTTTCGGCGTTTGTCTTGACGACCAAGATGGTGATGTCGCGGGACATAATGTCGCCAGCATCATCGAACTTGAGACGTGTACCAACAACAGACTTAGTTGCTGGAATATCTACAGTCTTCATCTTGGCAAAGACATCCTTACGTGTTCCGTTTGAGCGAGCGATTGCATCAAGAATTACTTGAGCAGCAGCTGCACCGTAAACAGAGAATGAGGATGTTGGTGGAACCTTGTATTCCTTGAGGTAAGCAGCCTGGAACTTCTCAGCTGCGCCACCCTTAGGGAACTGATCGATTGAAAGACCAGTGAATGAAAGGTATGCACCTTGTGCTTCTGGAAGTGCCAAGAAATCTGGGTATCCAGTGAAGCCGTCTGGCATCATGAACTTAACTTTGGTGTTGTCGCCAAGGTACTTAACCTTGTCTTTGACAAGTTGGCCACCGTTAAGATCGAAGATACCGCCGACATAAACCATATCTGGCTTAAGTGCAGCAATCTTTGTGAAGAGTGCTTCGTAGTTTGGAGCCTTGTCATCCCAACCTTCGCCAGCATCGCCAGCTGAAAGGACGTTAAGACCAAGCTTCTTCGCGCTTGAGGTGAATGCTTGTGCAACACCTTGTCCGTATGTCTGACGATCGTTGAGAACATAAACGTTCTTCACGCCGAGGCTCTTAGCGAACTCTGCCGCTGCAGCACCTTGGTTGTCGTCAGTTGTTACAACGCGCCAGTAGTTACGAAGACCTGTTGGGTAATACTTCGTTGGCTCTCCTGGTCCCCATGCCTTTGTAAGACCTGGGTTGGTGTTTGCGTTAGAGACCATCACCATTGGACCAGATGGATCTTGGTTCAAGATTGGAACGATGATCTTTGCGCAACCTGAGTTATAAGTTCCCATAACGCCAAGTTCGTCGCGCTTTGCAACGTGTGCTTGTGCGTTCTTTGCGCATTGTGCGTCATCCCATGAGCCTTTAGCAGCTGTTGAGTTGTCGTACTCGCGGAACTTAATGGAATAAGCACCAGCTTTTCCACCCATTTGCTTAAGGAGCAACTTGATTGCATTGTTTGTTGACGTGCTCTGATCAGCTGATCCACCTTGTAGTGGAAGATCTGATGCAATGTAGAACGTCTTCGCAGCGGATTGAGCGCTTGAAAGAACTGAAACGCTCATTGCAGCTGCGACAACTGCAACTAGTGCAACCTTGACATAATTTTTCTTCATGTGTCAGGTATACCTTTCCTAGTTTTCTTGTTTATTCGCTGATTTATCAAAACCAGCGGTTCCAGGAAAGACGCCATCTCGAGAGCAGCGCCTTTCTAAGGTGGGGCAAGATTAGGTGAAATGCCCGATTTTGACTAGCGAGCCTCATGAGAAAACTCCGCATACTTCACATCACGAGATAACGATTAAATAACGTTAGCCCGAGAGATAGACCAAATGCTGGCAGACTAAAGGGCTATGGCTGAAAAGCAATTGTCGAACTCGGCCGATGTGATCGTGATAGGGGCCGGAATAGTCGGCGCGATGTGCGCATACTTCTCTATTAAGGCAGGTTTACGCACCCTTGTTATTGATCGCTCCACTGTAGCCAGCGGCACGACCGGTGCCGGCGAAGGCAACATCATGGTTTCAGATAAGTCGCCCGGGCCAGAACTTGAATTAGCTTTGATCAGTCGCGATTTGTGGTTTGAAGTGGGAAACGATGTGGGCGATAGTTTCGAACTCGTTGCAAAAGGTGGCATCGCCATCGCCCGACATGATCCCAGTTCGCTCTTTAATTTTGCCCAGTCGCAACGCGAAGCGGGCGTTGATTGTCGAGTGATTGATCGAAGTGAATTGTATGAACGTGAACCATTTATTAATCGAACGATTGAACATGCGGTCTATTACCCACAAGATGGTCAATGTCAACCCATGTTGGCAGCAGCAAACATTTTGCGTCATGCGCGAAGTGCTGGTGCGCAACTTATTCCGCATAGTGATGTATTAACAATTGAACAAGATAAAAGTTCAACTAGCTCTTTATTGCGCGTGAAGACAACAACGGGCAATTATGTTGCACCGCACGTGATCAATGCCTCCGGAACGTGGGCTGGCGAAATTGCTGAGCGAGCCGGAAGTTCACTACCCATCATGCCGAGAAAAGGTTTTATCTTGGTCACTGCGCCATTGCCACCAAAAATTTTCCATAAAGTTTACGATTCAGATTACGTTGATAATGTGGCAAGTAGTGATGCCGATTTGCAAACATCGACTGTTGTCGAAGGTACAAAGAGCGGAACCATACTTATTGGCGCCAGCCGGCAACGAGTCGGATATAACAAGAACATGGATGTTTCGGTGATTAAAAAACTTGCCAAACAGGCAACCTCGCTCTATCCATTCCTCTCGGAGACACAATTACTCCGGGTCTATAACGGTTTTCGCCCCTACTCCCCTGATCATCTGCCGGTTATCGGTGAAGATTTCAACGTGCCAGGTTTGTATCACTGCGCTGGGCATGAAGGGGCTGGGATTGGATTATCTGCGGCAAGTGGCAAATTAATCGCGCAGTTAATTACCGGCAGTGCACCACTTGTTGATCCCACACCATTTTCGCCCCATCGTTTTCAAATGAGTTTGGCGACGTGATGAAAACATTCCAATTTCACAATAGATCAATTCCTTTTAACGACGGTGATTCAGTTGGCGCTGCGCTCTTGCGCGCTGGAATTAAGTCGCTTCGAAAAAGTCGAATCAATGGCGAACCGCGCGCAATGATGTGTGGCATCGGTCAATGTTTTGATTGCGTTGTCACTATCGACGGTAAACCGTTGCAACGCGCATGCATCACGCCAGCACGAGAAGGTGCCAATGTTGGTATCGATGAATCGAGCAGATCGTGATTGTCATTATCGGTGCCGGACCGGCAGGGCTCGCTGCGGCGAAATTTCTTGCGCAACGAAAAATTCAAGTAACGATTGTAGATTCGCAATCTAAATCTGGCGGACAGTATTGGCGCCATCATCGTGACGAGCGAAGCGTTCATCCCTTCGAGAGCCTTGATTCAAACCCGTACATCCAGTGGAAGTTAGAGACTTCGGTCTGGCAGATTGAAAAGAGCGATGGCGGTTCATTCACTATTCATGTTCTCTGCAATGGCGTTACCGAAACTCTGAGTGCGAATCAGATTCTCCTTGCAACCGGCGCGTATGACCGAACGTTGCCATTTCCTGGTTGGACAACTCCGGGCGTAATGACGCAAGGTGCAGTACAAGCATTAGCAAAGGAACATCACGTCGTGGCCGGAAAGAAAATTGTGTTGGCAGGAAGTGGGCCATTTACTTATCCGGTAGCCAAGTCGCTCATGAAACGTATCGCCGCTGAAACATCGGGAGAGAAACCAGAGATTGTTGGAATCTTTGAGGCGCGTTCGCAGTGGCGCGCGTTGCCGATTCTCCTAGCCATGGTTCTCAATCCATTGAAAATTGGTGAAGCGCTCGGTTATCTCATGGCGC
This sequence comes from uncultured bacterium, assembly GCA_963978235.1. Classification (GTDB taxonomy): domain Bacteria; phylum Actinomycetota; class Actinomycetes; order Nanopelagicales; family Nanopelagicaceae; genus UBA7398. The sequence goes on from CAXBQM010000009.1 coordinate 8,010, forward strand.
TCAAGCGCGCTGGTTTAACCATGCAACGACGGCACGTAATTACCGCAGCGCATCGAAATAGTAATGGCGAACTCTCTGGTGTCACGGTTTCAGCGATCGATAAGAATTACGCAATCGTTCCTGGAAGTGATCGCTTTATTGAATGCGATATTGCTGCAATCTCTTATGGATTTACACCAGATATGACACTTGCCAGCATTCTTGGGTTAGAGCGAAAAATTCTCCGTGGTGAAGTAGTTGTTCACGTGAATGGAACGCAACACACTTCCGTAGAAAATGTGTGGGCAGCCGGTGAAATAACTGGTGTCGGTGGCCATGATCTTGCGATCACTGAAGGTCTGTACGCGGCAATGAGTATTGCCCGTGCACAAGGCGCTCATCCCAATATCGTGATGCAACTTCTCGTGATGAAACGAAGAATTCGACAGCGAATATTTGCGGCAGCAACTTTGAAAGTCTTTGCAGTTCCGGGTCAGTGGCTGACTTGGAACGATAATTCAACAATTGTCTGTCGTTGCGAAGAGGTAACGCTTGGCGAAATTTCTCATTCGTTTGAAGCACTTGGCGCAGATTCGGCTCGTACGGCAAAACTTTTTACGCGAGCCGGAATGGGTTTATGTCAGGGTCGTGTCTGTCATCGCAATGTCCGCGATGTTGCTGCGCTCTTCTCACATGAAAAATCGGCATCAACTACTGACAACAATCGTCCGATTGGCGCCGTTATTACCTTAGGAGAACTTTCGAACTAGCGTCTTGGACACTAGCATTACCAACATGACGGACAATAAGAACATGACAGAAAAACCATGGCATGGAATTCTCACTGCAACCGCAACTCCTTATAAGAGTGATCTCAGTATTGATTTTGATAAGTACGGTGAACATGTTGCATGGTTAGCATCATTTGGTCACGCCGGTGTCATTCCCAATGGTTCATTAGGTGAATACCAAGTTCTTACTAGTGATGAACGTGCGCACATGGTTAAAACTGCAATTGCTGCAGCGCCGAAAGGATTTCGCGTAGTCCCTGGCGTTGCTGCATATGGTGCGCGCGAATCTCGGTTCTGGGCCGAACAAGCAGCTGACGCCGGTGCTGCGGCCGTGATGTTGTTGCCGCCAACGGCATATCGAGCCAACGATGATGAAGTGGTTGCGCACTATAAAGAGGTAGCAAAAGTTGGAATTCCTATCATTGCTTATAACAATCCATTTGATACGAAAGTTGATCTCACGCCACAGTTAGTGGCACGGATTGCAGAAGAAGTTCCCAACGTTCATGCCATTAAAGAGTTCTCCGGTGATGTGCGCCGAGTCTGGCAGATTCATCAATTAGCGCCACGTATTGAAGTGTTAGTCGGCGCTGATGATGTTCTCTTGGAATTAGGAACGGGTGGCGTGACTGGATGGATTGCCGGATTTACAAATGCGCTGCCGCGCGAGACAAAGTTGGTCTATGACCTCGTACTTGCTGGTGAATTTACAAAAGCACGTCCGTTGTACGCCGCACTTCATGATCTCTTTAATTGGGATAGCCGAAAAGAATTTATTCAAGCAATCAAAGCGACGATGGATTTCGAAGGTCGATACGGCGGACCAACTCGCCTACCGCGATTGCCGCTACCGCCAGCTGATATGTCACTGCTACGAAGTCAGTACAAGAAATTTAAGGAAAGTTTCAACGCGTAATGTCTTTACTTCGCAAAGTGAGAACGGTTGAAAGCCATACCGAAGGAATGCCCACTCGCGTGGTGATTGATGGTATCGGTGAGATTCCAGGAAATACCATGTTTGAAAAGCGAATGAATTTCATGAAATCTATGGATGGAATTCGACAATGGTTAATGTTTGAACCACGCGGTCATTCTGCGATGAGTGGGGCAATTGTGCAGAAGCCAACTCGATCCGATGCCGATTGGGGCGTTGTTTATATTGAAGTTTCTGGTTGTTTGCCGATGTGTGGCCACGGAACTATTGGTGTGGCAACCGTGTTAGTTGAAAAGAAACTTGTGAACGTTGTTGAACCAGTGACAACAATCCGACTCGATACTCCTGCCGGGCTGGTTGTTGTTGATGTGAAAGTTGAAAATGGTAAAGCGGTGAATGTGACGTTGACCAACGTTCCGTCCTATCTGCACGCGATTGATCAAACTGTGAACGTAGCTGGCTTTGGTCCCTTGACGTATGACATCGCGTACGGTGGAAACTTTTATGCAATCGTTCCGATCGATCGAGTAGGAATTACATTTGACCGCGCGAACGGTCAGAAGTTTCTCGATTTAGGTCTGCGGATCTCCGATGCCATTAATGAACAGAATCGACCGGTGCATCCAGAAAATCCCGATATAGCTATCTGTCATCACATTGATTTTATTGAGCAAGGAAAAAGCGCACTCCATTGGAAGAACGCGATGGCGATTCATCCCGGATGGTTTGATCGATCACCATGTGGCACCGGAACAAGTGCCCGCCTCGCCCAGATGTATGGTCGCGGGCTGATGAAAAAAGATGATGTGTTAATCAATGAATCGTGGATTGGATCTATCTTTGAAGGACGAATTAAAGAAGAGACAACAGTAGGAAATTTCTCAGCAATCGTTCCCACAATTACTGGCCGCGCATGGGTCATGGGTGAAGCAACGTGGACGCTCGATGCAAGCGATCCATTTCCAGAAGGGTTCTTGGTGTAACTCATGTCCGGATCAACAGAGGTTAATCTCAATAACGTTGTTTTAAAGGATATTGTTTCTAAGGCTCAGATTGCACAACGCGAATGGGCGGCAAATCCAGTTGCGCGATCGACAGCGCTGAGTAAAGCAGCGGAGATATTTAAAGCGCACCAAACCGAACTTGTTGACTCGATGGTCAATGAAGTTCATAAACCATTAACAGAGGCGCGCGGTGAGTGTGGTCGCGCCATTGCCATTCTTGAATTCTTTAGCGCCACTGCCCTTGATCCTGATGGTGATACTTATCCGGGAGTAAATTCCACACTTCTCTATTCGCAACGTCGCGCTCATGGCATCGCGGGCTTGATAACGCCATGGAATTTTCCGGTTGCAATTCCGTTATGGAAAGCGGCGCCGGCACTTGCTGCGGGAAATGCAGTCATCATCAAACCAAGTGAGTTCTCAACACAGACCGCGCTCCTTGTTGGGCAACTTCTCAACACAGTTCTGCCACCAGACATCTTTACTGTTGTTCCAGGTGGTGCAGAAATTGGTAGAGAACTCATTGAGCGCGCTGATGTCATCTCATTCACTGGTTCAGTCAAAGTTGGTCAGAGCGTTGTCGCCGAAGCTGCGCGACGCGGCAAACCTGTCCAAGCAGAGATGGGTGGACTTAATCCAGCAATTATTCTGCCGGATGCAGATTTATCGTTGTTGGCTGCGCAATTTCCGATTGCTGCATTTAGTTACTCCGGACAGAAGTGCACGGCAACTCGGCGCGTCATCATTGTTGGCGATGAAGCTCGTCGGGAAGAAGTAACAAAAGTACTCACAGAAACCACTCAAAAACTTGTAGTGGGTGACGCTGCATCTGACACAACTTTTGTTGGTCCACTTATTCATAGCGCATCATTTGAAAATTACGCCACAGCAGTAACAGCTGCGGCGGCGGTTGGAGAAATTCTTGCTGGTGGCGTTATCAATCGCGATGGCAAGAACCTTCCTACTCCAACACTTACTCGAGGTGTGCCACTTACTCATCACCTCATGTGCGATGAAGTGTTCGGACCGATTGCACATATTGTGTATGCCGACACTGCCCAAGAAGCGATTGATATTGCCAATAACGTCGAGTACGGCTTAACCGCATCACTTCACACGCAAGATCTCGCCTCGGCTATCTCACTCAGTTCACAACTCAAAACTGGCATGGTCAAAGTAAATGGACCAACTGCGGGCGTTGATTTCTATGCGCCATTTGGTGGCACAAAGAACTCTTCGTATGGCATGCGCGAACAAGGAAAAGTCGCCATGGATTTCTACACTCGTCTGCAAACAGTCACTATCACTCCGGGTAAAGGCAGATTCTTTTAAAAGATAAAAATATTCGCTATGAAAACTTTCGCTTATCCCCCTCCCAATGATGGCAAACCATTTCGGTTAACTTTGGGGTTACGCGAACTTCACGCCAAAGATTGGTTTGAGGCAGGTAGTGATGTTGAAGGACAACTTCGCCAACGTCGTGAGTTGATTGAGTCATCCCGTGAGGTTGTGTATCAACAACTTCCCGGTCATCACGACGCGCTCTCATTCTTTATCAATCAAATAAGTGACAACTTAACAACACATCATGGTGAGTACAGCTCGACGGGACTCACTCTCACTCATACTCCAACGAATGTCACCGTTGATCTTTCTGGTGAGAGCGCACTCATTGAACTGGCAAAAGTTCTGGTTGAAGATATCTGTCTGCTTCATAAGGACGATCATCAGTGGCGACTTGTTGCTGGCGTTGTCATCTTTCCATCACGGTGGGATTTACGGGAAAAGATTGGCAAAACTATCGATGAGATTCATCGACCAGTTCCCAGTTACGGTGAGCAGTTAGAGCCGTTGCTCTCGGATTCCTTTGATCGCCTTGCCAGCGATCGTCCGGTCTGGCGACGTAATTGGTCGCTTCACACCACATCGCAATTACATGAACCTCGATTTACCGGTGAGCGAGCCATCCCAGAAAATTATTGGTGGCGCACCGAACGTCAAACTCTTACGAAGTCACCAGATGGAAAGTACTTACTCTTTACTATTCGAAATCGCGCAGAACCACTGAAGTGGATCAAGAACGATGCGGTAGCTGCGCAGGCTTTTGCGAAAACGCTTACGTCGCTCTCAGATTCCATGCTCGATTACAAGCGAATCCGCGAAGATAAAGAAGCGTTAATTAACTATCTCAATAACTAAGTTTTTAATTAGATAGTCAGCGTTAAATTGTTGACGCATCGATAACGAAGCGATACTTCACATCGCTGGCAACGGTGCGTTCATATGCCGTATCAACGTAATCTGCCTTGATTACTTCAACGTCGGAGACAATGTTGTGTTCGCCAGCGAAATTAATCATCTCTTGTAGTTCGGGCATGCCACCAATCATTGATCCAGCGATTGATTTTCGACCATCAAGAAGAGCGCCTGCGCTGACCGCATACGGTCCAGAAGGAAGTCCAATCACAACCAGTGTGCCGTCAATCTTTAACGTTGAAAGATAGGCGTTGAGATTGACCATCGCTGAGACGGTATTAAGTATGAGATCAAAACTGCGACGAAGCGGTATGAGATCTTCATCTGATTTAATGACGAGAAATTCTTTTGCACCAAAGCGGAGCGCATCGGCTCGTTTGTTTTCTGAGTGCGAAAGTACGGTGACATCAGCGCCCATCGCGGCTGCAAATTTCACTCCCATATGTCCAAGTCCACCAAGACCCATGACGGCAACTTTCTTACCTGGGCCAACTTTCCAATGTTTGATCGGTGAATAGAGCGTTATTCCGGCGCAGAGAAGTGGCGCAACGCCTGCCATATCTAAATTACTTGGGATATGAACTGCGTACGCTTCATTAATAACAAACGCATTGGAGTAACCACCCATGGCCAATGTCTTTTTATCGCGCTCATAACCGTTATATGTCGGCGTCATTCCTTCATCGCAATACTGTTGGTCACCGCGTTGACATGGTGGGCACTTTTTACAGGAATCGATGAAGACGCCAACGCCAATTCTGTCTCCTACTTTGAATTGAGTAACGCCACTTCCCACACTTGAAACAATGCCGACGATTTCATGGCCAGGCACCATCGGAAAGAGCGCGGGTCCCCACTCTTCGCGAACTTGATGAATATCAGAGTGGCAAATACCGGCGTGAGTAATAGTGAAAGCAACGTCGTAGGTGCCACAGTCACGTCGCTCAAATTCATACGGAGTTAATTTCGCTCCAGCAGAAAGTGCGGCAAGTCCTTTGACCTTCATACAGTAAGTCCTCTCTTATTTAATAGCGGTTGGATCGATGCATCTCGGCCTCGGAAATTTCGATACATTTGTAGCGAATCAATTGAGCCACCACGACTTAAAAGTTCACGGCGGAAGTGATCACCGTTGGCACGAGTGAGTCCACCATTGTCTTTAAACCATTCGACGGTATCGGCATCGAGTACTTCGCTCCAGATATATCCGTAATACCCAGCTGAATACGCATGGTGGAAGATGTGAGCAAAATATGTTGCGCGATAGCGAGTAGGAACTGGCGAATAATCCAGACCGTAATCTTTGATCGCATCTGCTTCAAACTTTTCAACGTCGTCAATAGTCTGACCAGATTCAAGTGCGTGGATGGCAAGATCAAGAATTGCAGCGGCGAGATAACTCGACGTTTTAAATCCTTCGTTGAATGTGCTCGCTCGCTTTAAAGATTCAATCCATTCAGCTGGCATCGCTTCCCCAGTTTGATAATGGCGCGCATAGTTCTGCAAAACTTCTGGCCACATAATCCACATTTCATTAACTTGCGAGGGAAACTCAACGAAATCTCGTTGTACCGCAGTTCCGGATACTCGTGGATATTTCACCGATGAGAGCAAGCCGTGAAGCGCATGGCCAAATTCATGAAACAGCGTACGCACTTCATCAAGTGTCAGGAGCGCAGGTTGACCTGAAGATGGCTTGGGAACATTGAGATTGTTGACGACAACTGGTTTCTGGTTGAAAAGGAAGTTTTGTCGAACCAGACTATTCATCCATGCGCCACCGCGTTTTGAATCGCGGGTAAAGAAGTCGCCGATGTAAAGCCCGAGTTCTGAACCATCTTCATTGTGGACTTCCCAGACTCTCGCTTCTGGATGGTAGGCAGTTAAATCAGATCGAAGTGTGAAGGTCAGACCAAATAATTTTGTCGCAGCAAAGAAAACGCCATCGTGAAGTACTTTCTCTAATTCAAAGTACGGTTTCATCGCCGTGGTGTCGAGGTTATATTCCGAGAGTCGAATTTTCTCTGTGTAGTAATCCCAATCCCAACTTTCAAGTGGGAAATTTCCACCATCTGCTTTGATCGCTGCTTGTAAACGTTCACCTTCGTTGCGCGCATTGCGATGAGCGGCCGGAGCAATTTTTCGAAGCATTTCATGTACTCGAGCTGGGCTACCTGCGGTCTGTTCTGAGATGACATATTCCGCATGGCTTTTCACGCCAAATAGTTGCGCTCGCTCTGCACGAAGTCGGGCGATCTCACTTAAAACTTTCTTTGTGTCATTGCCATTGTTGCGATTGCCTTTAAGCAGCGATGCTTTCATCACGCGTTCGCGCAGTCCGCGATTGCGAAGTGAAGCAAGTAATGGATTACCAGTGAAGTTCACCGCGCCAAGGAGATATTTACCAGTTAAACCACGCGCTTCTGCGGCAGCAGCGGCTGCTGAAATTTGAGCATCAGAGAGCCCATCAAGTTCAGCGCGATTCTCTACAACAAGCGCGAGATCATTGGTGTCGGCGAGAAGTTTTTGGGAGAACTCGGTAGAAAGTTTTGAAATCTCTTCATTGATCGCAGCGAGTCGAGTTCGCTCATTCTCCGTTAAGTGCGCACCGGCATGCATAAAATCTCGGTAATACTTCTCTAACAACCATTGATCTTCCGGGTTGAGTCCTAACGATGTTCTGGATTCGTAGAGCGAAGTAATCCGTGCGAAGAGACGTGGGTTGAGTCGAATGGCATCCGAGTGGCTCGATAACTTAGGTGAGATTTCCGCTTCAATCTTCTCCATCTCAGGATTGGTATCGCTCGAGGATTTATTGAAAAAGACGGCAGATACTCGTTGCAAAATCTCGCCCGATTTCTCAAGGGCAACGATTGTGTTCTCAAAAGTAACGCCGCTTTGATTGATAATGTCGTCAATTTCAGCAAGCTGTTCACGCATCCCAGTTTCAAATGCTGGTAGGTAATGTTCTTCTCGGATATTTAAAAACGGTGGAAGTTCATAGGGCAATGAACTCCGCGCGAAGAATGGATTTTCAATTGCGGAAACGCTCATTTGCGCATCCTATAAGTCAGCCACGAGATATTCTCAGCGACTATGCGCCTTGATCTCCTTGCCGCTCTCAGTGGCGTATTAATTGCGCTGCAGGCTCGGGCGAATGGTGAGCTCTCCCACCTCCTTAATAATTCAATTGAAGCGGCGCTGGTTTCGTTTGGCTCTGGCTTGATTATCATCGCAGTGATCTCGCTCTTTCATCCTGGAATCAAACGTGGAATTCGAAATCTTCATACTGCAGTGACATTAAAACGGATTCCCCGGTGGCGGTTATTTGCCGGAATGCTTGGTGGCAGTTTTGTTGCGCTCCAAACACATATCGTGCCGTTGGTTGGGGTGGCGATTTATTCGGTCGCGGCAATTGCTGGCCAGACCGCAGTTTCACTTGTTGTTGATCGCATTGGATTGACCGGCGGTGGCGTTAAACATATTTCTCTCCGTCGAGTATTAGCCGCAGTAGTGACAGTCGGTGCGGTCTTTCTCTCTGTCCTGGATCGACTTGATGCAGCCAACTTTGCACCGTGGGCAGTTGCTTTTGCAGTGGGAGCAGGCGCGCTCGTAGGTGTGCAACGTGCACTCAATGGACAGATCAATGAATTTACCGAGCAGAGTGCGGCAACGTCGTATCTCAACTTCATTATGGGAACGAGTTTTCTGTTAGTTCTCCTGATTGTCGGAACCATTATTAATGGTGATGAACTTGCGCCACTTCCAAGCGGACCGTGGTGGATTTATACCGGTGGCGTTATCGGCGTCATCTATATCGCTTTCACGTCTACCATCGTTCAACATCTTGGAGTACTGACTTTCACCATGTTTAGCGTGGGTGGAAACCTGCTTGGTTCACTCCTCATTGATATTTTTTCGCCATCAGAAGGTGTACACATCAGTTGGTATCTGGTCACAGGAATCTGTGTCACTTATATCGGCGTTCTCATTAACGGCGCTTCTGTGCAAGGCAAACGACTGAAGTGATTGCCCACTTTCCCGCATTCATCGCAACCACGCTCCTTCTTGCAATTGTTCCGGGGCAAGGTGTTGCCATGATCATGCGACAAGCGATTTTAGGTGGTGCCCGCACCGCGCTCTTTTCATTATGGGGTCATAGCACTGGCTTGATTATCTGGGGCGCTCTTAGTGGCGTTGGATTATCAGCGCTCTTTGCGAAATCAGAGCTCGCCTATTCAGTTCTCAAATGGTTAGGCGTTCTCTTCTTGCTCTTCCTTTCAGCGCAGACTGCGTTACATCTCCGGAAAGAATCTGGAAAATTTAATTTCGATGAAATAGACAATGATCAAGGAAAAAGTTCACAGAACGCATTCCGAACAGGTTTGATTGCCAATCTCACAAATGTCAAAGCAGCGATTTTTGCGGTCGCCTTTCTCCCCACTTTTGTGCCACGGGATTTCTCACTCGGGCTTGGCATTTTTATTTTTGGTTGCTTATGGGCGGTCGTTTCTTCGTCGTGGTATCTCTTTCTCATTTGGACCATTGATAAATCGTCCGTTTTTATTCAACGACCACAAGTTCGTCGAGTGCTTACTGGGATTTCTGCGATTGGAATTCTTGGACTAGCAGTGGGATTGGCGCTTACTTCTCCGCATTAGCCCAGATCGCATCGCGCAGATACTGGGCCAAACCTGTTGCCTGCGCTTCGTAATGGGCTGAAAAACGTGGATCAGCGCAATACATATCACCTAAATTTTTATGCATCTCATAAGAACACTCATACCACCATCGAGATATCGATTGCCGGTGTGCTTCTGCGCCGGCCATGGCCGCTTCGCTATCGGGCAACAAATTCGCTTCGAAGGCTTTCTTTACTAACTCTGTTGCTGCCGCCATCTCTAATTGCGCACGTTGAATATCTTCCGGCGAATACTTACCTAATCTGCGTTGCGATTCTTTGTAGCTTTCTGTTTCGCCCCAACGTTGATACGCCTCGGTTGCATAATCGGAAGTTGTCACGACAATCTTTCGATAAAGAGTTTGGAATTTTCAAAAATTAATTCTGCGTCATAATCCATTGTGGCCACGTGATAACTATTGGTGAGTTCTACCCGTTGCTTATCTTTGCTACCAATCTCCGACATAATGATTTCGGTATTGGAAACTGGTAAGACATGGTCATCGACGCTATGGAAGAGCAAGAGTGGCGTTGAAATTTCCTTCAATGATTTTCGCGCCGCTTTAAGCATTTCATAGAGTTGCACCACGCCTTTTGTTGGAAGTACGTCGTACCCCCACTCAGTAACGCCAGGTTTCTTTATGTCATCACCGACTGATGGCAGACCTGCTTTAAGCCTGGAAATAATGTGGCGGAACATTGGTTTAATTCCAGGGATATGAATCATGGGATTCACAAGGAGAATGCCGGTCACTTTCGATTGATTTCGAGATGTTGTTAAAAGTGTATTTCCGCCGCCCATCGATAAACCGAAGATAAATATTTTGTGGCAGGTTTTCGATAAATTATCGATTTCACTCTGCACTTTCGCTGGCCACTCTGGCCACGCCACGCTATTGAGATCTTGCCATTGAGTACCGTGCCCAGGAATTCGCGGAACACTGACGGTGTAGCCGGCTTCATTGAGAAAGTGAGCCCACGGGCGCATCGATGCCGGTGAACCGGTAAAACCATGGACGAGGATGACGCCAATTTCGGCGCGATCACCTTTGCCCGTTGCATGAAAATCTTCGAGCCAACCAGTTGGTGCATTTGTTGTTGCCATGTCGCCATTCTCGCACTTGTCAGCGCGAGGACATAGATTCACCACGTGGCTTCAGCGACAAGAGAACCGTCATGGCAACCGGGTTTTGATGATCTCGGCAGATTCCTTCGCGACACCACATTTGTCGTCGTAGATCTTGAAACAACTGGCGCATCGGCCCAAAGCGGGGATGCCATCACTGAAATTGGCGCGGTCAAAGTTCGCGGCGGAGAAATCATTGGTGAATTTCAAACGCTCATCAATCCCGGATCACCCATTCCACCCTTTATTACGGTTCTGACTGGCATTACCGATGCCATGGTGATTGAAGCGCCGAAAATTGCAGAAGTTTTCCCAGCGCTCTTGGAATTCTTTGGTTCACCGAATGAGACGGTTGTCGTTGCTCATAACGCACCGTTTGATCTAGGTTTTCTCCGAACAAGTGCACAACGATTGAGCTATCAGTGGCCAAAATATCCCGTGATTGATACCGCCCATATCGCTCGACAAACTCTGACTAAAGATGAAGTACCGAATAACAAATTATCTACCTTGGCACATTTCTTCGGCACCGTTTCGCTTCCAAGCCACCGCGCACTCGATGATGCGCGCGCGACCGTCGAAGTAATGCATGGCCTCTTTGAACGACTTGGTTCATTTGGAGTTCAGACGCTCGAAGACTTGCAATCCTTTACTCATCGCATCACTGACGCGCAACGGAAAAAGAAGCATCTGGCAGAAGGCCTCCCCAATTGCCCTGGGCTCTACCTCTTTAAAGATAACCGTGGTGAAATTCTTTACATCGGGACGACAAAAAATCTTCGCACTCGAGTCCGTTCATATTTCACAAGTTCAGAAACTCGAAAACGAATTACCGAGATGATCGCGTTAGCTGACCGAGTTGATGTCATTGAATGCGCAACCGTTTTAGAAGCCGAGATCCGTGAACTTCGGATGATTGGCGAAGTGAAACCGCGGTTTAATCGTCGATCAAAATTTCAAGAGAAGGCGCATTGGATCAAACTCACTCGCGAAAATTTTCCACGCCTTTCAGCAGTCCGCGGTAACCAATCACTCACTGATGACGATGGCTGGTGTGGACCGTTCAATGGTCGGGATGAAGCCGAACGGGCAATAGATGGGCTTCACGATTCGTTATCGCTCCGACAATGTTCGCCACGAATTACTGAACGCAGTATGAAGAGTGCAAGCCCATGCGCGCTCTTTGATATGGGGCGGTGTGGGGCGCCATGTATCGGCAAAGAGTCTTATGACTCGTATCAAACGCACGTGCTCACTGCAAAAACTTTTCTCCACGTCGACATTCGAACTTTTGCCGAACGGGCTGAATCTCGAATGGCAGAACTCGCCGCTTCGGAGAGGTTTGAAGAAGCAACCGAAGTGCGCGATCGATTTGCGGCTTTGATCCGCGGAACCAGTCGCGGTCAACGAATTCGTTCGTTGACGCGAGTACCTCATCTCCTTGCTGTGAAAAAGATTGCTGTGAAGGAGCAAACCACCAGCGCCTTTGAATTAATCTGCGTGCGGTACGGTCGATTAGCAGGATCGGCGCAATGTTCAGATTCTCGTCTCATCACAGAGGTCGCAGATTCGCTTCGATTAACGTCAGAGATTGTTGAAGATGATGGATCAATTCTTCCCGCCTCATCACATGAAGAGGTTGAGAAAATTCTTCGATATTTGGAGAACGGTTCGCTCGAACTGTATGAGATTGATGGCGAATGGAGTATGCCAACTTTTGGATCTGCTGTTTCGCGTAACCAATTTACGCAACTTGAATTATTGCGAAGCGAGTTGAGCGCTCACACGTTTAATCGTTGAAGCAACCGTTCCAGCAACTGTAAATGGGTCAATCGGATGAACAAGAACGCCATCAGCGCGTGACCAGCCAGCAAGCCATGAATCATCTTTGCGGGCAATAATCACCAATATGGGCGGGCAGTTAAAGAGTTCATCTTTAAATTGTCGGGAAATTCCCATTCCGCCTTCTGGGGTTGATTCGCCATCGAGAATGAAGAGGTCGACCGGCTTTTTCTCATCAACATAGGATTTCAATGCCGGCCCGGTAGCGAATTCATGAATTTCATGGAGCGGCAGATCGCTGGAGAGTCGAGTGCCGAGGGCTGATGTGAGGGATTTTCGGACCGAAGAATCATCGGAGTAGATAACGATGTGGAGTGGTTTTGCTTCAGCCATGACGCGGAGTTTAGTCAGTAAATAAGGGTGATGCGTTTCACCAACTCGACGTATAAAAAGGAGCCATCCCTCATCGCTTCAAGTCGGGATTTCGCTGGCTTTCGGGAATAATCGCCCACATGTCTAGCGCCACCCTTGCACCACAAAAGGTTAATCGCCCTAATATCGTCGCGGTCGGAACCATTGTCTGGCTCTCAAGTGAATTGATGTTCTTCGCTGCGCTCTTCTCTATTTACTTCACCACTCGCTCCAATCAAGGCCCGAAGTTATGGCTTGAGTCGACTTCAATTCTCAATGTTCCGTTTGCGTCTATTAATACAACAGTTCTTGTTCTCTCTTCGGTAACTTGCCAATTTGGCGTCTTTGCTGCCGAACGTTTTCAAGCGAAGCGAACTGGTTCACTCTGGAAATTTTCACAATGGGGAATGAAGGAATGGTTCGCATTGACCTTCCTTATGGGCGCTTTCTTCGTTGGCGGTCAGATTTATGAATACGCATCGCTGGTAACCGAAGGAATTACTTTTGCGTCACGTCCTTATGGTTCGGTCTTTTATTTAACAACCGGCTTCCATGGACTCCACGTTACGGGTGGTCTTATTGCATTTCTTATTGTGATGATCAGAACCGTTAAGGCGCAACGTTTTGGTCATAAGCAAGCAACCACCGCGATTGTTGTCTCTTATTACTGGCATTTCGTTGATATTGTGTGGATCGCTCTCTTCTCTGCGATCTATTTGGTGAAGTAGTTCGATATGCGAAAACTTTCTCGATTCCGACGTCATCGTTTCGCATCACCGCTGCTCCTTGTTGCAGCCCTCATTGTTTTAGGAACTACATATTCAGTTGCGGCGACCTCTACCGAGACAACTCAAATGTCGAGCGCGACTACTACTCAAATTGAAGAAGGAAAATCGATTTTTGCTCGTGGTTGCTCGTCCTGCCATGGACTCAACGCTGAAGGAAGCTCAGTTGCACCATCTCTTATCGGCGTCGGTGCAGCATCGGTTGATTTCCAGGTAGCAACTGGCCGTATGCCGATGGCCGATATGAGCGTACAAGCGATGCGTAAAGCGCCGGTTTATAACGAAGAAGAGGTTGCTGCGCTCGCAGCTTATGTTGCATCACTTGCACCAGGACCTGCTGCAATAAAGAATGAAGATTTAAATTGGGAGCGAGATGGAAACGCTGCTGAAGGTGGCGAACTCTTTAGAACTAATTGCGCAATGTGCCACAACTTTGCTGGACAAGGTGGCGCACTCACGCAAGGAAAATATGCACCGACATTGATGGGTGTAGAACCACGTCATATTTATGAAGCGATGATCACTGGTCCACAATCAATGCCAGTCTTCTCTGACAAAGTCATTACTCCTGCGGAGAAACTTTCCATTATTAAATGGCTCAAAGCAGCGGAGAAAGAACCAGCAAATGGTGGCGCTTCACTCGGTCGCGTTGGACCAGTGACTGAAGGTTTACTTGCGTGGACTCTTGGAATCGGCGCACTTATTGGTGTTGCTGTCTGGTTAGCATCAAAGGCGAAGTGATATGGCAAATAAATCAATAGAACCATTACGCGATCCAGGAATTCCTGCGCACGTACATCGTAAAGCCGATCATGATCCACGTGCAGAGAAACGAGCAGAGCGTCAAGTAGCAAGTCTCTTTCTCATCTCAGCATTAGGCACGGTTCTTCTCGTCTACTCATACATCTTTATTCCATCTGACCAAATGTTCTTCTTCCCAATTCTCGGCCACTCCTATGTCCAACAAGTTTGTCTTGGGCTTGGACTAGCAATCTCGCTCTTCTTTATTGGCCTTGGCGCAATTCAATGGGCGCGAACATTGATGCCAGATCATGAAGTGATTGATCATCGGAAAGAGTTCCGTTCCGCTGATTCAGATCGAAAAGATTTCATCGATACTGTGAAGACTCAAGGTGAAGCCTCTGGCCTTGGCCGTCGCTCCATTATTAAGCGTTCCCTTGGTTTAGCACTTGGCTTAGTAGGACTTTCTCCCATTGTTCTCCTCCGCGACCTTGGTCCAGTTCCAGGAAAATCATTGGAAGAAACTTCATGGAAGAGTGGCACTCGATTAGTAACAGACCCACAGAATCGTCCGATTA
>CAXBQM010000010.1:0-22633 GCA_963978235.1 uncultured bacterium
CAAGAAGGTGCAGGGATGTCTGATGAAGCAATCGCTGTATGTGAAAAGATTTATGAAATTTCTCAATTTGGATCGACGCGTTCGATGAACGCTTCGGCTGCTGGCGCTATTGCAATGTATGCATGGAGTATGCAACACCTTCACACACATTAATTAAATATTTAAACTTTTTAGCAACCCATCGATAGCGTTTTCTAACATCTCTCTCACGTGCTCGAACGCATCATCCGGCAACGAGTAAGGATCGGGGACTTCGGAGCCTTCTCCCGCGCCTGATTCAAAATCACGCATTAAAAATATTTTGCGAACATCATCTGGATCATCCGATAAATTGAAAATATTTTGAAGATTCTCTTGATCCATGGCAAGAATCAGATCTGCTTCTTTCAAACGGGCTTTGTTAAATTGACTTGCGATATGTTCGTATTTGTAACCTGCCGCTTCCCATGCTTTCTTAGATTGCGGATTAGGCCCCTCGCCAACATGCCATGCAGAAGTTCCGGCGCTCTCAATCACAATAGTTGGTTTCGTTATTGACTCTACTTTTTTCGTCATAATTGCTGCCGCCATTGGAGAACGGCAAATATTTCCTAAGCAAACAAAGATAATTTTAAGTTCAGGCTTATTGCGTAAACTTTCAATATATTTATTCCCAGTAAATGGCATATCCCTAAATTCTAGTGACATGATGGCGCCGTGCGTAGGCAGTGGATGACAAGAAATCTTGTGATATTGACGTTAGTTTCGCTGACGCAAGATGCGGCAAGTGAACTTCTCTACCCGCTCATTCCACTTCTCATCACCGTTGTTCTGGGAGCACCGCCATTAGTTCTTGGTCTGATCGAAGGCGCTGCTGAAGCGGCCGCAGGATTTACTAAATTATTAAGTGGAAAACTCAGTGATCGCTACGGTCGAAAGCCATTTGTATCGAGTGGATATTGGCTGGCAGCCGTCGGTAAAACTTTTGTGGTTACTGCTTCATCATGGAATGTGGTCTTGTTAGGTCGAGTTACCGATCGGATTGGTAAAGGACTCAGGTCTTCGCCGCGCGATGCACTAATTAGCGATGGAATAGAAAAAAAGGATCTCGGCAAAGCTTTCGGCTTTCACCGTGCTGGCGACAATCTTGGCGCGGTTATTGGGCCAGTTTTCGCACTCTTAGGGCTGATGATTCTTGATAATGATGTCAAGAAAGTCGCACTCTTTGCGATTATTCCGGCGTTACTTTCAGGTTTTCTCACTTTTTTTGTTCGAGAAAGTAAAGTAGTTGTCACTGAGAAAATAACTCATACAAAAGTTCCACTCAGTAATTCACTTAAACGTCTGATTGCAATACTGACTTTGATTCAACTCCTCAATATTCCAGATGTGCTCATTCTTCTTCGATTGAGCAACATTGGTTTTTCTGCCCAACACGTTGTTGCTCTCTACATTCTCTACTATCTCGTGGCCACACTTAGTGCGTTACCCGCAGGAGCACTTTCAGATCGCTTACCGCCCGCGTTTGCTTATGCCATCGGACTATCCGCATTTGCACTTTCGTATATCACTTTAGGTCTCACTCAAAACCATAAAGTTGCAATACTCGTTATCGCCATTTATGGACTGTTCCCTGCTTTCACTGATGGCGTTGGTAAATCTTGGATCGCAAAACTCTCAACTCAGAATGAACGAGGCTACGCGCAAGGAGTTTTTCAATCTGCAATGAACTTTGCAGTGTTAGGCGCTGGAATTTGGGGCGGAGCGATGTGGCAGAAAAGCGCAGTTGAGTTGCCATTAGTGATTGCAGGAGTTGGTGCAATTGCGGGAATTGCGGTCTTACTCGTCAATCACATCCGCAATTGATTCTAAGCGTCGATCGATTTCATCTGCCTCGGCATCTCGACCAAGACGACGCAATACTGAAGCAATCTCCTTTTCAATCTCCATAATAAATTCAAAGTCTTTTGGCTCTGATTCAGCCACAATATCAAGGACTTTCTCCATTTCTTGAAGTCCCTCATCCAGCTGATCATTAAGTACATGTGCCTTTGCTAATTCAAAGAGTGCAAAATTCTCTCGACGGTGATCGTGTGCTGTTTCAAAAACATCGAGCGCCTTCTGCGCTGCTCGGAGTGCGCCGTCTGCGTCACCTTTCTCGGTAAGACAGTGCGCGATATTTTGATCACAACGTGCGACATGAATAACTTCTTTTAAGCCTTTGAAGAGTGCGCGCGCTTCTTGGAAAGCTTCTAGCGCTTGATCGTACTTTTTCAATTCACGATAGCTACACCCAATGAGATGGAAATCATTCGCTGCACCTATTTCATTTCCATCAACTAAATGTTCTTGTACGCACTCTTCCATGCATTCAATGGCTTTTTCATATTCCTTTGATGCATACCACCACTCACCAAGAGTGCAAGCAAGTTCGAGTGCAACCGCAGATTTACTTTCACGAAGTAGCTCTACCGCTTTGCTCATTGCGCCAGCCGCTTCGTTAATTCGTTTGAGTTGATTGAGGTTGTATCCAATTGCCGAATAAGCCTGAGCTAATCCTTCTTTAGGAATATTCGCGCCAAGTTCAGAGTAAATATCGCGAGCAGATTCCGCGAGTGCAAGTGCTTCATCGTATTGACCGCGAGCATAAATGCGCGCACTTAATTCGTAATATGTATTTGCGCGCTCTTCGCCTTCAGTTTCAGGAATTCTTTCCCACAACATTTCTTCAGTGATGATGTCGTCATTCTCGTCATCATTACTCAAAGGCGCTCTCCTTTTTTCTGGGAAGGAAACGGTTCAGATCGAACTGGGAAGTATCGATAACTTAGTACTTGCATGCGACATCTCGCAGGGATTTTCCGAGCAATTTACTGAGAGTTAAATAAAAATTGTGCGTACGGAGGGACTCGAACCCCCAACCGTCGGTTCCGAAGACCGATGCTCTATCCGTTGAGCTACGTACGCGGATGATCTACCAGGAAGAGTGCAGTGGTCTGCCCTCTGCATAACCGGCAGCCGATTGAATACCAACTACTGCTTTCTCTGCAAACTCAGCGATTGAAGAAGCACCGGCGTAGGTACAGCTTGAACGCAATCCCGAAATTATTCCGTCAAGCAAATCTTCCACGCCTGGACGTTGTGGATCGAGATACATCCGAGAGGTTGAAATTCCTTCTTCAAAGATTGATTTACGAGCGCGTTCGAATGCGTCTTCGCCCGCAGTGCGTGCTGCAACCGCACGAGCTGATGCCATTCCAAATGATTCTTTATATAACTTTCCATGTGAATCAGTTCTTAAATCACTTGGTGATTCAAAAGTTCCGGCAAACCACGAACCAATCATCACTTGTGAAGCACCTGCCGCAAGTGCCAATGCGACATCTCGTGGATGACGAACACCGCCATCTGCCCACACATGTTTGCCATACTTCTTTGCTTCAGCGGCACATTCCAATACAGCAGAGAATTGTGGCCGGCCAACTCCGGTTTGCATTCGAGTCGTACACATCGCGCCTGGACCAACTCCAACTTTAATAATGTCAGCGCCAGCATCGATTAACTCACGAACACCTTCAGCGGTCACAACATTTCCTGCCACTACTGGAATTTTCGGTGAAATAGAACGAATCGCTTTGATTGCTTCAATCATTTTTGCCTGATGCCCATGCGCAGTATCAACAACAAGAACATCCGCCCCAAATTCAACTAATTGTTTAGCTTTCGCAGCAACATCTCCATTAATTCCAATCGCAGCAGCAATTCTCAGCGAACCATTTTGATCAAGTGCTGGGCTATAAAGGGTTGCGCGGAGCGCGCCTACTCGAGTCAAAATTCCTACTAATAGACCGTTTTTTGCAACTACGGGCGCAAGTTTGCGCCGATTATTATGGAGAAAATCAAAGGCTTCTCGAGGATTACACGAATCGGGAAGCGTCATCAAATCTTTGCTCATAATCTGTTGAAGTTGGGTAAAGCGATCTACGCCTTCACAATCTTCTTCAGTAATAATTCCAACTGGCTTATCGTTTTCAACAACAACAATCGCACCGTGAGCTCTCTTGTGAATCAAACTCACTGCATCTGCGACAGTTGATGTCGGTGAAAGTGTTATCGGTGTATCAAAAAATGAATGACGTGACTTCACCCAAGAAATTACATCGCGAACAATTGAGAGTGGAATATCTTGAGGTATGACCGCGATTCCTCCACGTCGCGCAATAGTCTCTGCCATGCGTCGACCAGATATTGCAGTCATGTTTGCAACAACTATCGGAATTGTTGTTCCTGTGTTATCCGTAGACCGAAGGTCGACTTCCATTCGACTCGAAATTGTTGAGCGACTAGGGACCATGAAGACATCGTCATAAGTCAGGTCGTACGTGGGTGAATTTAAGAAGCGCACGTGGCGCAACTATACACCGCAAATTTAACTCTCTTCTCCGAGCTCTTCTGGTTGTTCTGAGGATTGGTTACGCCTCCATCGACGTCGCAAACGCCACATGACGATGAGGAGAATTGCAATTCCCACCCATTGCCAAAATGAAATCGGAAATGGTTTGTGGGAAGGAGGAACTTCATCTCCTGCATTACTGCCGGCATTGTTGAGCCCCATTGTTGCAAATACACCGGCATGATCTGTGGCCAAACAGAAACCCACATTTGGAATATCTATTTTCTCTAAAGCTGCAATTTCCTTGGTGTTTGTAATCTGTTCTGGCGCATTGCATTGCCATGTACTGAGACCAACTGGCCATTGATTACCAATAATCTGTGACGAAATTGATGTGACGCCATTTTTGATAAAGACATAATCAAGTCGATCGGTAAAACCATTCGGATTACCCATCGTGACCGCTGCCTCGTAACGATTTTTCTCCGGGCCAGCTAACAACGCACTAGCGCCCCACGTAAAGTTTGCGGGATTTTGCGGGTCCGGGCTTGCATCAAAAAAACCAGATCGCTTCATAATCCAATATGCGTTACACGTGGACTCAGCACTTTCAATAACTGGTCGATCAACTTGCGCTGGGCAGTTATCACTCGCAACGGGTTGCTCTCCTGGATTTGGCGCAGTTGCTGGTCGAGGATCTCGAGGATCTGAATTGAAATCTCCTAATACAACAAGTGGAAGTTTTGTTCTGCTCAAATCTTGCACAAGTTGCTCTGCTTGAATTGCTGAATTTGGAATTTTGTTCTTATCCCATATTGATTCAAGATGAGTTGTCACAACCCTCGTGAGTACACCATTGAAATCAATATCTGCCCACGAATACCCGCGATAGATAGTCATGAGCGTCGGAATAATGGTGTAAGTCTGTTCGTACTCTGTATTTCCCACCCGCTGAATGTTCTTCGCTAATGATTTCTTTACTGCAAGCGCATCTCCAATTTCAAAACCGCACGCTGCTTTATCTTGCCCAAAAAGTGGTTGAAACGTCGCGGGATCATTCACCATAGTTAAAAAGGGAACTGGCGCAATGGAATAACCCGGATTACGGGCCAAAACGCCATTTTTCTCAGCCAAAACATATTCTTCGCCGAGGTTCTTCGTTGCTGCCAAAAATTGTTTCGTAAAATTGAGAACTTCGGTTTTCTTACTCCAGGCATTCTTCTTGCAATACCAAATGGTTGCTTCTTGTAAGCCAATAACGTCGGGCTTATATGTAATAACTTCTTGCGCAAGTTTCGGGGCGCGTTTAGAAAAATCATTAGCTTTCATTTGATCCCACATAAATTGCGCAGCATCCGAGAATTTAGGTAATAACTTCATCGCTACGCCGACATCTGCGCCCAAATATAAATTGCGAGACATAACTTTAATCTGCGCTTCAGTTGCTTGGGCGGGAACTATCGGTACTAAAACCAATATGGAAATAACGAGAATTAATCGTCGAATCATTTACTTATGGTAAAGGGCTAGCACTCAAAGCGCCACAACATATTCACGCTTTGAACGCGCTTTCGCAAGCGTGAGGGGTTGCACAGGATTTTTCAGTAACGCAATTTTATTTATCGAGCAGAATGTGAAGTGCAAGGAATAAAGGAGAGAAAATGAATTCGCTTGATCTTGCCCGATGGCAATTTGCCATCACGACTGTCTATCACTTCATATTTGTACCAATAACAATTGGTACTGGTTTTTTGGTAGCTGGCTTACAAACTGCATGGTTTCGAACGTCTAAAACTCATTACCTACGAGCCACTAAATTCTTTGGAAAGTTGTTCCTTATTAATTTTGCCATGGGTGTCGTCACCGGAATCGTTCAAGAATTCCAATTTGGAATGAATTGGTCTTCGTATAGCCGTTTCGTTGGTGACATATTTGGCGCACCACTCGCAATGGAGGGATTGCTCGCTTTCTTTTTGGAGAGCACTTTTCTTGGAATCTGGATTTTCGGTTGGGACCGTCTACCCAAGAAACTTCATCTTGCCAGTATTTGGCTAGCATCTTTTGGAACACTTTTTTCGGCGTACTTCATTCTCGCCGCAAACGCATGGATGCAGCATCCCGTCGGATACACAATGAATTCCGCACGTGGCCGAGCTGAGCTCACTGACATTTTTAAAGTTCTCACTCAAAATACAGCGCTTGCTTCTTTTGGTCACACAATTCCTGCAGCCTTCTTTACTGCTGGTGCATTTGTTGCTGGCGTCTCTGCATACTTATTAATTAAAAATCGCGATGTCACAATGGCTCGAAGCACTGCGCGGTTGGGATTTATCACAGTTATCGTTTCCTTCATTTTGGTAGCGGTAACCGGTGATTTAACTGCTCGAATCATGACAACCCAACAACCAATGAAAATGGCTGCCGCGGAAGCGCTGTACACATCGGAAGCAAATGCTCCATTCTCTCTTTTTACGATCGGAACTCTTGATGGTTCAAGGTCTGTATTTCAAATAGATCTTCCAGGTGTTCTTTCATTTATGTCTACTGGAAGCACCAACGGAGTTGTTGAAGGTATAAATGATTTACAGAACAAGTACGCACAACAATTCGGTGCGGGTGATTACACACCAAATATCCCGATTGCATATTGGGGTTTCCGCCTCATGATCGGATTCGGTTTCCTCGCTCTGTTGTTCTCTCTTATCGCTCTCTATCGAATCAATCGCAATGAATTGCCAAAAGGAAAATGGTTCTTGCCGGCAATGATTTCAATGCCGTTCTTGCCTCTACTTGCAAATTCTTTTGGTTGGATCTTTACAGAAAATGCTCGCCAACCTTGGGCAGTTTTCGGATTAATAAAAACAGCTGACGGTGTCAGTCCCGCTGTTGGCGCAGGTTCGGTCGCATTCACACTTGTTGTATTCACTCTTCTATATGGAGTGCTCGCCATAATCGAATTCGGTCTTATGTTAAGAGCAATCAAAGTTGGACCGGAAACATTTGATCGACCAATTGAAGATGTCGCAGTCGGCGGAGATT
Source organism: uncultured bacterium (assembly GCA_963978235.1). Taxonomy (GTDB): domain Bacteria; phylum Actinomycetota; class Actinomycetes; order Nanopelagicales; family Nanopelagicaceae; genus UBA7398. The sequence goes on from CAXBQM010000010.1 coordinate 7,412, forward strand.
CTGACCGCACACTGACGATGGCTTATTAGGAGGATGCCATGACATTTAATACTTTTTGGTTCATTGTTATCGCAGTTTTGTGGATTGGTTACTTCATTCTCGAAGGCTTTGATTTCGGCGTTGGCATGTTGCTGAAAGCAGTTGCTAAAAACCAAGCGGAGCGCCGCGCAGTACTTACAACACTCGGGCCCGTTTGGGATGGCAATGAAGTTTGGTTACTTGTGGCTGGTGGTGCGACATTCGCAGCTTTTCCTGAATGGTATGCCACCTTGTTCAGTGGCTTCTATCTCCCACTCTTTCTAATTCTCCTTGCGCTAATTATTCGTGGTGTTGCATTTGAATATCGAAGCAAATACGGCGATCAAAAATGGCGTGCTCGATGGGATAACGCAATTGTTGTTGCAAGTTTTCTGCCGGCACTTCTATGGGGTGTTGCATTTGCAAACATTGTTCGTGGCGTACCGCTTGAAAAGAAAAATGGTGTAATTGAGTATTCGGGTGGTTTCTTCAACCTCCTTAACCCTTATGCACTTCTTGGTGGCGTCGTAACACTTACTGTCTTTCTTACTCATGGTGCTATTTTCTTATCACTCAAGACTGATGGCGCAATCAGAGAACGAGCACGAGCGCTCGTGACAAAAATCGGTTTAGTCGCTGCTGTTGCAACGGTCGTATTTTTGGGAATTACCACCGTTGCGTTTAACGATAAGCACGAGGTGTACGCACTCGCGTTTATAGTTGCACTTTCATGGTTGGCTGCATTGCAATTCAATTTCAAGGGCAGAGAGGGATACTCTTTCTTGTTCTCTTCGGTTGCTCTTGCATTCGCAGTGATTACACTCTTTACAGCGTTGTATCCAAATGTTATGCCAAGTTCACTACTTGAAAGCGCCTCATTAAATATTACAAATGCTTCGAGCACGGATTACACTCTCAAGGTGATGACGATCGTTGCGCTCATTCTGACTCCCATAGTCTTGATCTATCAAGGTTGGACGTACTGGGTATTTAGAAAGAGAGTCAGTGCAAAACAGATTTCGACGCCTGAAGTCGGAGTTCTTGATCGCATTAATCCGTGAAGTTCTTTGACCCGCGGCTGTTTCGATTCTCTCGAAGCAGCCGCGGATTCATTTCACTTTCGATTCTCACCGCGCTAACTCTCACCTATCTAACGATTCTGCAGGCGGTGACAATTGCTGATTTGGTCGTAAGGGGTTTTCAGAAAAGAGAAGGAATTGATTCTCTACGCGCATCTATTCTTATGCTCATTTTGGTATTTGCGGCCAAGGCAATACTCGCGCTTTTCAGCGATCTAACAAATCGGAGAATTAGTGCTCGAATTCGAACTGAGTTGCGATCGCTATTGTTTACACAAAGCATCACCAAAGGTGAAGAGATAAATGCTAAATATGGAGCAGGAAAACTCTCTCTTATAGCTACCCGCGGGATCACACAGTTAGAACCTTATTTCAATAAATTTATCCCGCAATTATTCATCGCTTTCTTTGTACCGTTAAGTGTGGGTGTAACGATTGCACTTCATGACTTCTTATCAGGCGTAATCATTTTGTTTACAATTCCATTGATTCCACTCTTTGGTATCTTGATTGGCAATTACACGCAATCAGCTATGTTGAAGAAGTGGCAAACAATGGGTTTGCTCTCGAATTTTATGGTAGATCTTTTCAATGGATTACTTACTTTAAAGGTTTTTAATCGATCACGTAAACAGGAAGAGCAGATTAAAACCGTTGGTAATCGTTACCGAATCGAAACAATGAAAGTACTAAGAGTTTCATTTCTTTCGTCGCTAGTTTTGGAAGTAATTGCTACATTATCTGTAGCGTTATTGGCAGTCTCTATTGGATTAAGACTCGTTAATGGTTCGATTTCACTTTATGTTGGATTGATTGTTTTATTGCTAGCGCCAGAAGTTTATTGGCCTATCCGTCAGGTTTCAGCTCTCTTTCATGCCTCCGCCGAAGGAGTGACAGCGGCAAGGGATATTTTGGATATTCTCGATATAGATAAAGATTTGAAAAGTGGCTCGATAACACCGCCACCATCTATCAGGGCAATCTCATGGACCGATTTTGAAATTAACTACTCTCAACGAATCTCACAGCGAATTCCTGCCTACGAAATTAGGTCGGGGGAACTTACAGTTATAGCCGGTTCTTCAGGATCGGGAAAAACAACGCTGATTAACACTCTACTTTCCTTATTAACTCCTACGAATGGCGTCATCACGATTCATCATGAAAATGGAAAATTGAATCTTCAAGAAATTAGCCACAAAGAGTGGCTCAGATCTATAGCTTGGGTCTCGCAAGATCCGCATTTCCCGCCTGGCTTAATATCTCAATCATTGAGCGATATCGCTACAGAAAATTGCGAAGAAATAATTATTGAAGCTCTTAATGCCACAGGTTTGAATCATTCAATACTGGAAAAATCACTTACAGATAACAACAGCGGAATCTCATTGGGACAGCTAAGAAGATTAGCAATTGTTCGCGCGCTAGTTTCTCAACGTTCCATCATCGTAATGGATGAACCTACGGCATCGCTTGATCCGGAAAGTGAACTACTTATAGCAACACATTTAAGTAATTTTGCACGTAAAGGAAATATTGTTGTACTTGTTTCCCACTCTCCTGAATTAATTTCACTTGCAGACCATGTCATTGAACTAAATAAAGTGACATCTCAATGAATAAACGTCTGGTTCTTAGTTCAATTCTCGGCGGACTCTCACTGACGATGGCTGTGGGTTTGCTTGGAAGTAGCGCCTGGCTTATTGCTATGGCCTCAACCCAACCACCAATACTGATTCTTGAAGTAGCAATCGTTTCAGTTCGCTTCTTTGGTCTTTCTCGTGGCGTTTTTCGTTATGGCGAGCGCGTATTGAGCCATGATGCAATTCTTCGTAATCAATATCAGTTACAAACAGATATCTATCATAAATTAGAAGGCGTAGTTCCACTTAAGCAACAAACAAGTTCATCTTTTTTTGCAGGAATAATTCATGATAGTGAAATTATTCAGGATCGTTGGCTTCGAATATATATTCCATGGTTTTCTGCTGCTATCGCAGGAACCTGCGGAATATCTGCGATTTTTTATTTGTCGCCCCACGCTGGAACACTTATAGGTTCATTGTTTATTTTTTCCCTTTTAGGAATCCCGGCTTTGACTCAACGCCTCTCACTGCATGCCTCAAATCTCTCTTATGTTGATGAGACTGATGTAGTTTCGCAAATATCCAATATTTCGAGAGGATTTCTTGAAGCAAGAATTTATGGATATGCGGAACTACTTAAGGAGAAACTCCATCAAACCGACATCTCCCTTGCCAATAAAGAAAAAGTCCTCGATTTAGGCAGTGGCATTGGAATTGCTCTCAACATTCTCGCAACGAGTGGCGCAGTAATCATTGGACTAACTACAGCTATTCATGAAGTTGCTCGAGGTGAACTTGGTGCAGTAAATATTGTGACATTAACCCTTCTGCCACTGATGATATTCGATGGCATTTCTTCTCTTCCATCCGCTTTTACATTACTTGGAAGAATCAAATCTGCAGAAGCGAACATCAAGAACATGATTCAACAAAAACCAATTGCATTCGGTACAAAAATTCCTAACTCTTTTGAAATTTCCCTCACAGGTGTTCGGGCTAGTTGGGGTGGGGAAAGCCTTATTCATCAACCAATTACATCCTTAATTGAGCCCGGAGTACCACTCGTTGTTTCAGGTGAGAGCGGTATTGGAAAGAGCAGCCTTGCACTGGCAATTATTGGACTTATTCCACATGAAGGCACTGTTCGGATCGGAGGCGAGAAAAATTCAGATCTTGCCTGTTCGGAATTTGTAACACTTTCGCTTCAAGGAGATCATATTTTTAATTCATCGATTAAAGAAAATATTCGAATTGGTAATCCCATGATTACCGAAGATGAATTGAAATCAATTCTTGCAATTGTTGAGTTAGATAATCTGATTTCTAGCCTGCCACGAGGCATAGATACAGTAATTGGTACGTATGGAACGCAACTTTCAGGAGGTGAAAAACAACGAATTCGGCTCGCGCGAGCTCTTGTACGAACTTCTCCTATTTATATTCTTGATGAACCTTTCGAATTCTTAGAGAAAGAACAAGTGGATCGAATTTCTGAGAAAGTTTTTCAACGACTAAGCGGAACTACCTTGATTGTTATTTCGCATGATTTACTCACAATTCCCAACGCATCGCGCATATATCTCAGGGGTTGATTTAATAAATTGCGCTGGTAGAATCCTCCAGTAACACAAACTCGCTAGGAGCGTGCACTACAAACTTCGGTTCGACACTTGAACCACCTTTGGCTGTACAACACAACGATGAAAACACAAACGCATCACGCGCAAACTTTCCGCGCGACTTATGGAGCTGGTAAACCTATTTCCCGTTCTATTATTCAAAGTAAGTTGCAAGAACAATGGGAACTGTATAAAAAAGTAAACGCTAACTCTGGAAAAGAGAACCAGAAAGCTCTTGAATCAATCCCGCTAGGCGTTCACTCTTCATTTCAATCGTGGGAGCCATACCCAGTTTCAATTGCATCCGCTGAAGGTGCATGGATGATTAACGTTGATGGCCGGAAAATGCTTGATTTATCGATGGGTTTTGGCGCTATGTTGGTTGGGCACCTGAATCCTGATGTCGTCGCAGAATTAAAAGCAACTCTGGATATTGGAACTCTCTACACAAATCCTTCACCAACATCTCGAGATGCCGCCGAACGAGTATGTAAGAGATTCGGAATTGATCAAGTTCGATTTACCAACTCAGGAACTGAAGCAACGCTGTATGCAATCCGCACCGCGCGCGCCGCTTCTGGCAAAGATGGCATTGTAAAAATTGAAGGCGGTTATCACGGCAGTGGTGATTCGCTTATGGTTTCGACAAAACCCCCGCTAGATAAAATTGGCTCTGACGATGACCCGATTGCATACGTGCCCGCCTCTGCTGTTGCTGGTGAAGTTCATGTAGTTCCCTATAACAATGCAGATTCTTTAGAGCGCGTTTTCAAAAAACATGCTGCAACTATTGCGTGTTTTATCCTTGAGCCAGTCTTAGAAAATATCGGAATCGTTGTACCTGATGAAGGTTACTTAGAGCGAGTGCGTGAACTCTGCGATGAATATGGAATTATTTTGATTTTCGATGAAGTGAAGACCGGACTTACTGCTGGACCACAAGGAGCCGCACAACGTTTAGGTGTGAAACCAGATTTAATTTGTTTAGCAAAATCAATTGGTGGCGGTGTTCCACTTGCCGCATTTGGTGGCAAAAACGAATACATGAACGCTGTTTCGGATGGCCGTATGGCTCACCTTGGAACTTTTAACGGTAATGCGCTGGCGATGGCAGCAGTTCGTGCTGTCGATCGCATTGCAACTCCAGAAAAACTAGCTGAATGCGAAGCGTTTAATCACCAAGCTCTCAACAGAATTGGCGAAATTATTGGTGAATTTGAACTTCCCGCTCACTCGGTAGGTTTCGGCGTCAAAGGCTGTACCACCTGGTCGGCTGAACCAGTACGAAATTACCGTGATTACAAAGCAACTGATTTTGAAATTGCCGAACTCTCATTCCTTTGGTCTATCAACCACAACATCATGACGCCACCTGGGCTCGATGAACAGTGGCTCATTAGTTTTGCGCACGGCCAAAAGGAAATAGATTTCCAAGTCGAAGATTTTCGAAACTTTGCTCAGTACGTTCGTTCTTAAGAACGAATTACTTATGCGTTTGTCGGGAAACCTAAATTAATTCCGCCGTGGCTTGGATCTAACCAACGGCTTGTCACAACTTTGCCACGAGTGAAGAAATGAACTCCTTCTGTTCCGTGTGCATGAGTATCTCCAAACAAGGATGCTTTCCAACCTCCGAATGAGAAATATGCCATCGGCACTGGAATCGGAACATTGACTCCGACCATTCCTACTTCAACTTCGTTCTGATAGCGACGCGCTGCACCACCATCATTGGTGAAGATTGCAGTTCCGTTTCCGTATTTGTGATCGTTAACTAGTTTTAACGCTTCGTCATAACTCTTCACGCGGATAACGCTGAGAACCGGTCCAAAAATCTCTTCGTTATAAATACTCATCTTTGTTGTGACGTGATCGAAGAGAGTCGGCCCAAGCCAGAAACCTTCGCCACCTGGATTCACTGTTCGACCATCAACAACAAGCGTTGCTCCTTCTTTTACGCCAGCGTCGATATATGAAGCTACTTTGTCGCGATGTACTTTGGTCACAAGTGGACCCATATCTGCACCTTGTGTGCCATCACCAGTCTTAATTTTTGCCATACGCTCTTTGATTTTTGCAATCAATTGATCTGCAACTGGTTCTACTGCAACCAGCATTGAAATAGCCATGCAACGTTCTCCGGCTGAGCCGAATCCAGCATTTATCGCCGAATCTGCTGCTAAATCAAGATCTGCATCAGGCAGAACCACCATATGGTTTTTAGCTCCGCCTAGCGCTTGCACTCGCTTGCCGGCTTTAGTCCCTGTCTCGTAGACATATTGCGCAATTGGAGTTGAACCAACAAACGAGACCGATTTAATTCCTGGATGAGTAAGTAGCGCATCCACCGCTTCTTTATCACCATGCACAACATTAAATACGCCATCTGGTAGCCCTGCTTCTTTTAATAACTCGGCTACATACATGATTGCGCTTGGATCTTTTTCTGATGGCTTAACAACAACCGTGTTGCCGCAAGCTATTGCGATTGGAAAGAACCACATCGGAACCATCGCAGGGAAATTAAATGGCGAAATAATTGCTACTGGGCCAAGTGGTTGGCGAATCGAGTAGACATCAACATCTGTCGAAACTTCTTCCGAATACGCACCTTTAAGTAAGTGTGGAATTCCACATGCGAATTCGACTACTTCCAAGCCACGAGTTACTTCTCCAGCGGCATCGCTGAGAACTTTTCCATGTTCTTCAGTTATGAGTGCTGCTACTTTTGATTTATTCGCATTGAGAAGTTCGCGAAACGCAAAGAGCACTTGGGTGCGCTTCGTAAGTGAACTATTTCGCCACTCATGAAATGCTTTTGTTGCCACATCAACAACAGCGCCAACTTGTGCGGCTGATGCAAATTCGACGGTTCCTGAAATCTTTCCCGTAGCCGGGTTGTAAATATCACCAGTACGACCAGATGATTCGGTCGAAACTTTGCCATTAATCCAATGCGAAACTTTCTTCATGCCCCGAGGTTACATCTATATATTCCAAGCGAAAAATGCTTAGATTAGGCATTCACGAAGGAGCCAAAGTTGAATACGCCACATCCAAACCCTGAAGAGGGCAAGCAAGTTTTTGCCGACGACCGAAAGTACGTTTTCCATTCCTGGTCTGCTCAAGCGCAAATTTCCCCAATGACTGTCGCTGGCGCGGCTGGCTCATATTTTTGGGATTACACCGGGCATCGTTATCTTGATTTCTCATGCCAACTGGTCTTTACCAACATTGGCCATCAACATCCAAAAGTTCTCGCCGCGATTAAAGAGCAGACCGATATTCTCACAACCATCGCACCGCAACATGCAAACGTTGCGCGCAATGGAGCTGCTCAACGAATCGTAGAACTTGCCGGTGCGCACTTTTCAAAAGTTTTCTTTACTAACGGCGGCGCCGATGGAATCGAAAATGCAGTACGTCTTGCCCGACTTCATACCGGCAAACATAAAATTCTTTCAACATATCGTTCCTATCACGGCAACACCGGGGCTGCGATCAATGCAACCGGTGATCCCCGTCGATTCCCAAATGAGTTTGCACATGGCCATGTCCACTTCTGGGGTCCATATCTCTATCGCTCATCATTTTGGGCAAAGACAGAAGAAGAAGAGTGCGCACGCGCACTTGAACATTTAGAGCAAACTATTATTTTTGAAGGTCCCAAAACAATTGCGGCAATTCTTATTGAAAGTGTTCCTGGAACTGCTGGTGTATTGGTTCCACCGAAGGGATATCTCGAAGGAATTCGTGCGCTCTGTAATAAATACGAAATTCTCTGGATTGCTGATGAAGTGATGGCTGGATTTGGTCGAACCGGAAAATGGTTTGCATATCAACACACGCCAGCAATTCCAGATCTGATTGTCTTTGCGAAAGGCGTCACATCTGGTTACTTGCCACTTGGCGGAGTAGTGATTTCACAGTCAATCTCTGAAACATTTAATGAACGGGTGTTCCCTGGTGGCCTTACTTATTCTGGCCATCCACTTGCCTGCGCAACTGCTGTTGCAACTATCGACGTAATGAAAGAAGAAAAGATGGTCGAAAACGCGCAACATATTGGCGAAAAGATTCTTGGCCCAGGGCTGGCCGAACTCGCGAAGAAACACCAGGTAATGGGTGATATTCGTGGTGTTGGTGTTTTCTGGGGCGTTGACATGGTTGTTGACCGAGCGACGCGTGAGCCGCTCGCACCATATGGCGCTTCAAGTCCAAAAATGAATGAGATTGTTGCGACTTGTAAGAAGAATGGATTAATGCCGTTCAATAACTTTAATCGCATCCATTTCAATCCACCATGCAATATCTCAGAAAGTGACGCAAAGCTCGGATTAGAGATCTTTAGTAATTCGCTTACTGAGATTGGTTTGTAATAACCTGATCTGATGTCCTCACCACTAATTGTCGCGCGCCAACTTACAAAAACTTATGGTGAATTTACTGCGGTTGACCACATAGATTTTGAAGTTGCAAAAGGTGAATCTTTTGGTCTGCTTGGACCAAATGGCGCGGGCAAATCCACGACGATGCGCATGATTGGCGCAACACTTCAACGCACATCTGGTGAGTTAACAATTCTTGGAAAAGACCCTGAGAAACTTGGCCCACAAATTCGTGCGCACCTTGGCGTTGTGCCACAGCAAGATAATCTCGATGGTGAACTTACAGTCACCGAAAATCTTTACATCTATGGACGCTACTTTGGACTTTCTAAGAAATTCATTAAGAACAAAATTGAAGAACTCCTTGAATTTGCTCAACTTGAAGAGAAGCGAAATGTAAAAGTTGACGCTCTCAGTGGTGGAATGAAACGACGTCTCACAATTGCGCGAGGACTTGTGAGCGAACCTGAAATCTTGATGCTCGACGAACCTACAACTGGTCTTGATCCGCAAGCACGTCACATCTTGTGGGACCGACTTTTCCGATTAAAAGAACTTGGCGTCACACTTCTTCTCACCACGCATTTCATGGATGAGGCCGAACAACTGTGTGGTCGATTGATTGTGATGGATAAAGGCAAAATCATGGCTGAGGGTGCTCCGGCTGAACTCATCCGAAAATATTCAACGAAAGAAGTAGTTGAACTCCGTTTTGGCTCGGAAAAGAATGCTGAAATGGCTAACAAACTTCGTGACACATGTGATCACATCGAAGAACTTCCTGACCGAATCTTGCTCTACAGCGAAGACGGCGAAACCCTTCTTTCAGAAATCATGAGCGGCGGTGCCCACCCAATTACCTCGCTAGTGCGTCGAACTTCTCTCGAAGATGTCTTTCTTAAACTTACCGGTCGAAGTTTGGTCGAATAATGTCAATGTACGAGCGAACAAGAAAAGGTTCACTCTCTCTTATTGATGCAAAGCGAATTCATCGATTCGGCGCGCTTTATGTTACGGAATCTCGTTTTAAACACATGGCTAAATGGTTAAATGGCATCATCACACAAGCAATTGCCAATCCACTTCTCTATCTACTATCTGTTGGAATTGGTATTGGTTCACTCGTCGATTCAAATCAAGGTGCTCAAGGTGTAGATGGCGTTTCCTATTTAACTTTTCTCGGTCCTGCTCTGCTTGCCAGTACTGCGATTCAAGGTGCAATTGATGAAGTGGTGATGCCAACAATGCAGGGATTTAAATGGAATAAGAACTTCTTCGCCATGAACTCCACACCATTGACTGGTAAACAAATTGCAAATGGCGTTTATATCGCTGCATTAGTACGCGTTGCATTCACGGTTACAATTTATTGGATTCTTCTTTTTCTCTTTGGCGCTTTAGATGCAGGAACGGCTTGGTTAGCAATCGCGGTTGCTATGTTGGCTGGTGCAGCATTCGGTGCGATGATGCTTGCAATTGCCGGCAAAGTAGTAAAAGAAGATTTCTTCTTCTCAATTCTCGGTCGATTTATCATCATGCCTTTGTTTCTATTCTCAGGAACGTTTTATCCGCTCTCTACTATGCCGATTTTTCTTCAACCAATTGGTTGGATTTCACCGCTTTGGCACGCTACCGAATTAGGTCGTTACTTCACTTACGGGCACTCCATCTCTGGACTCATGCTGACTGCCCATATTTCATTTCTCTCTATCATTTTGATTATCGGAATTCGAGCTGCGCAAAACGCATATACGAAACGGCTCGCTAAATGATCACTAAATCTGCAGTTGCGATTGCTGAGAGTCGAATCGGTAAGCCACTTGAAAAGTACTTCGCGGGTCGCGTAAATAGTCCACTTGAGCGAAGTTGGTTAGCTTTTAAATCTTCAACATGGATTATTGTGTTGAGCGGATTTCTTGAGCCTGTTCTCTTTCTTTTCTCTTTTGGTTTCGGCGTGGGTTCACTTATTGGCGGTATTTCAAATAATGGCCAAACAATTTCTTACGCTGCTTACATTGCCCCTGGTCTATTAGCAACAAGCGCTATGAATGGTGCCGTATATGACTCAACGTGGAATGTCTTTTGGAAAATAAATGAAAGCAAGTTATATCAATCGATGCTCTCAACTTCACTCGGAGCACTTGATGTAGCGCTCGGTGAAATTGCGTGGGCACTTTTCCGCGGTTTAATTTACGCGCTTGGATTTATGGTCGTGGTTACTCCATTGGGTCTCGTCACAAGCTGGTGGGGACTTCTTGCTATTCCAGCCGCGGTGTTAATCGCATTTGGTTTTGCCTCTTTCGGAATGGCGCTAACTTCTTATATGAAGTCGTACCAGCAAATGAACATGATTAATATTTTTATGTTACCGATGTTTCTCTTCTCTGGATCTTTCTTTCCTATAACTGTCTATCCTCAATATATACAGTGGCTTATCCAAGCGCTGCCATTATGGCACGCTATTTCACTTGTGCGAGGAATTATGTTGGGACATATTGGAATCGCAACACTTCTTCATATTCTTTATTTCTTCGCCATGATCGCACTTGGATTGCTCTTTACTACCAAGCGACTTACTGCTTTATTCCTTCGCTAAATTCATTCACTAATTCAATAATGTGCTGATAGTTCTGCCCAGTGCTTTGTGACATTCCAATTTCACATGTCCGATTACAGGATGCATACCGATCAAATTTCTGCGATTTTATTTCGTCTGCCTCGGCACGAGACGCTGATTCAGTGAGTTCAGGATGAATCGCTCCTCGATCTCCCGCATACGCACAACAACTCCATGCATCAGGTACATAAACTTGATCAGCAATCGTTTTCCCAAGCGCAACCAGATCATCATTTATTCCCAACTGGGTCGATGAGCATGTGGGATGTAGCGCCAATGCGCTGATTTTTCGCAGTTTAAGGTTCGGCACAATCTTAGTAAGAGTAAATGTCACTACATCAATAACTTGGTACTCAGAATTAATTTCACTCAATCCTTGAGTGCAGGATGAGCTATCACTGACTATAGGAATGGATCCATCTTTCGTTAATCTATTTAATAACTCGCCTGTTTTGGCTCTCATTGAACGATATCCATCGTTCATGCCTTTAGATTTCCATGGCGTTCCACAACAAGCACCTGCAATATCTTTTGGAATCTTTACCTCTACTCCTGCTTTCTCACATAACTCTAGAAACGCATCCGAAGTTGAGCCACCAAAAATAGTACTTGTACATGATGGGAAGTACACCACTGATGCATGGGGATTTCTTAATCCCGTTCGTACTTTTCCGCCAGAAACAATCTCAGTATTAATTAAAGGCACCTTGTTTGAAATCTTTCTTAGTGAATTGAGAGTGAGCGCACTTAATGTTGGAACTTTGTGTGCCACGGAAATAAGTGTGCCGAGTACCTGAGTTCCGTAGTTCCATTGTTTGCTTAAAAAACTCCACACGGCTTTTTCACTGACAGCCGCCTGTTCATCGCGTAACCTGCGAACTAAATCGCCTGTATTAATAAGTACTGGGCATGCCACTTGACACATGCCATCTACTGCACAGGTATCGACACCATCGTAAGAATATTCTCGTTCAATATCTCGTTGAAGTTTTATATCTCCTCGTTGCTGAGCACTAACCAATTCTCTACGAAGCACGATTCGCTGCCTCGGCGTCAAAGTGATGTTCTTGCTCGGACATGCTGGTTCGCAATAACCGCACTCAACACATCGATCGACTTCTTTCTCAATTGATGGAACCGATTTCAGATTCTTAACATGTAACTCTGAATCATCTGAAATCATGATTCCTGGATTCAAAATATTCCGAGGGTCAAAATTTGCCTTGATTTCACGCATGATTGCGTAGATTTCTTCGCCATACTGACGTTTTACAAATGGCGCCATGATGCGGCCAGTTCCATGTTCTGCCTTTAGCGTTCCGCCATTACCAAGTACCAGTTCGACCATATCATCAGTGAATTTGGAATATCTCGCTAATGAAAGTTTGTCATCAAAGCGTTCGTTAAGTAGAAAGTGAATATTTCCATCCTTTGCGTGTCCGAAAATCACACTCTCTTGATAGTTATGTTTAGCAAAGAGATTAACAAGTGAATTACAAGTTTCTGCCAGAAGTGGAATAGGAACAGCAACATCTTCTAATAACGCTGTTGTTCCTGATGGTCGATTCCCAGCTACGGTTGCATATAGCCCTTTACGAATGTGCCACAGATCGCCACGAACTTTCGATTCTTTATGGAATTGTGGCTGGTTCAACACTGAAAGTTTTCTCAGTAATTCTTGTGCGCGATTAATACTTGATCCTAGAGATTCTTCCTCAAGCTCCTGAAACTCAATCAGAAGTGCTGAGTGGTTCTGTACTTGAATATCTTGCAGTTCTCTAGGTGCTTTTGGATCGAGTTGGGCTACTTTCAATGATGTTGAATCCAAGAGTTCAATTGCTGCCAATCCCGATTCAACTAATTGCGATAATGAAACCGTTGCTTGTTGAAGCGAATCAAAAACAAGAAGCGATGTCGCCACATGCGGCTTGATTGGAACTGTACGAAACGTTGCTTCGGCGACAAATGCGAGTGTTCCTTCACTACCAATAATCAAGTGAGCGATGATGTCGATAGGTGAGGTGAAATCGAGAAAGGCATTTACTCCATACCCCATGGTGTTCTTGATAGAAAACTGGCGTTTAATCTCTTCTACGACATGAGGTTGAGAATGGATGCGATCTCTTAATCGCACTATGACTTCGTAAAGTGCAGGAAGCTTTGATTTCAGCTGGCTATCAGCATCTTTTTCAGCGGTATTAATTCGTGTTCCGTCAGCAAATACCAGAACCATGGACTCTAAAGTTTTATACGTATTGAACTCGGTACCGCAGACCATACCGCTTGAATTATTAGCAATTACCCCGCCAATGGTGCAGGCGGCTTCACTTGCTGGATCTGGTCCTAATTTGTAACCAAATCGCGCTAATCGTGTATTTACCTCTCGGACTGTCGCGCCAGGCTGAACCCTGACTCGAGCACCGTTATCAAGAACTTCAATTTTTTTGAAATGTGCTCGAGTATCAAGCATCAATGAATCAGTGACAGCTTGGCCGCTCAAACTTGTTCCACCAGAACGGAAAGTGATGGGCACGCCCGATAAGTAGGCTTCGCGTAATTTTTTTACAACGTGCTCGGTGTCTTCCGCTTTTATAACTTCGTTTGGAATGAGTAAGTAATGAGATGCGTCGTGAGCATATGCATAACGATCAATGGCGCGCGTACTCACAACTTTACTTTCATTCTACGGTTTTCCATTAGTACGTCGAATATCGGCAAGCAAGCCATCAATGTTTTCCATAACAGAAATTGATTGATCGAGCGTTCTCTTCGCGTGTTCAGTCGCACCAGAATTTATTGCGCTATGTACTTCTCGCAACATCGGGACATATCCATTTCCTTCTTTGACAAATTCCACTCTCTCATCGGAAAGAATTCTTTGTGTTTTAGGATCGCGCGTTAATTTTCTGATCGCTGGTGGTACCCAAAACGGACTTTCAATCTCAATGAATCCTTTATCTCCGCTTATCGAAGCATTGAGCGGTGTGTGGTTGCGCATCGATGACGAAAGAGCAGCCCGTTCACCACCGGCGAACTCGAGCACCATCGCTGCTTCAACATCGATATCAGTTTCACCAATATCGCCGCGAACATGGGATTCAATAGGTTTACCGAAAAGTTCGTGGGCCAGAGAAATCGGATAAATACCTTGATCGAGCAAGGTTCCGCCGCCAAGCTCTCTATTCCATAATCGGCTCGTTGCCGCTTTGCTCTGATCGAAATCGAATGCCACACCAAAATTCGCTTCGGCAAATGTTACTTTCCCAAGATCGCCAGATTGTGCGATCCGCAGCGCTTCGATAATTGCCGGACTAAACACCATCCACATCGCTTCCATCAAAAACTTACCGGAACGCTTTGCTACTTCTTGTAATTCTCGTGCTTCAGCAGCGTTCATAGTGATCGGCTTTTCGACCAAAACATGCTTTCCCGCTTCAAGCGCGCGTTTTGATTGCTCAAAATGAAAAACATGAGGTGTCGCGATATAAACAGCATCAATATCGGTACGTTGTAAAACTGAATCGTAATTCGAACTGCCTTCTGGAATATTCCATTCCCGAGCCGCTTCATCTGCACGAGTTTGGGTTCGCGAAACAATTACTTTTAATTCGGCATCCGGAATGAGATGAAAATCTTCAACCATGGCACGCGCCATACCGCCGGTCGCAACAACAGCCCAACGCAGCGTCATGAGTGACACGCTACCGTGATTGCTATTGAGATTGCTTCAACCATCTTTTCTAAATCCATGGTTGGTAATCCTGGAAAATCCTTCGCTTGTTCATTCATTAGCGGTACATGGATAAAACCTGAAAGTGTCGAGGATTCTTGTAGAAAATATTGCATTGAATAGAAGACGTTGTTGCATAGAAATGCCCCAGCAGTAAAAGAAGTACCTACTGGAATTTCAGCGCC
>CAXBQM010000011.1:0-22449 GCA_963978235.1 uncultured bacterium
GAGTTGATTCAACATTACCTTCCTCGGAACATAAGTGCTGCCAAAACTTTCTTCTCTTGAGTCCAAGATTGACTCGCACTAATTTGACGACAATCATCCGATGCTGTTCATTGAATCAAGTGAGTGCTTGAGGATTTCGCTTAAACGCGGAGCAGCAATAGCCCAGATAGCTGTAACCAAGCCAGTTGTCATTAATACTACGAGAACCCAACCAGGTACATCGCCTCGCTCATCGGAAAACCTCTCCCGAAGATTCAATTTCCTTATTTGCATATTCACATTGGAAATACGGCTGTGAAGTTTCGTGAGATATCCCCTAACGATTTTGCGCATGTTGTGGAATTTCACGGATATTTGTCGAGCTGTTGTTCTCTTCATTTTTCCCTTTCTTCGTTCGCTTCTTCGTTTGATTCTTCGTTCGCTTCTTCGTTTGATTCTTCGTTCGCTTCTTCGTTCGCTAGCTCTCTTACTTAATTCGTCGATGGTTCATTTCCGCGTCAGGTCACTATTGATAAAGCTCTTAGAGATGGAAGCAGCGCGAAAATTATTGAGATGGGAAGAATCAGAAAGACAATGGGAATCATGAGTTTTAACTCTGCTTTCCCTGATTTTCTTAAGAGTTCTGCTTTGTAAGTTGATCGAGACTCGTTTGTTTGATTTGCCAAAACCACGCTGAGAGAACTTCCTCGTTCAATAGATAGAGCAAGCGCATCAGTGAATCTTCGCAAGGAACGTGACTGAGATGCTTCTGCTGCACGATCAAGTGATTGTGTGATGGTGAAACCTTCTCGATGAAAATCAATGACTGACTCGAAAATCTCTGAAATTCTACTTTGAGGAAATTGCGTTAAATACTCTATTCCACTTCTAAGACTCTCCCCTGCGTTTACAAGAAGAGAGAACATCACAATCATTGATGGCAGTTCGGAATCGATTGCGGCAATTTGAGATCGCAATTTTGCATCACTTACAAATTTACGCCATGTAATTGCCACTACTGTTGAAATTAAGAAAAATAAGATTTCGACAATCATTATTGGTAAATTCCCGTTCATTACGATATTTAAAGTCAATAAAAATACAAAACTTGTGAACGTAATGGCAAGAAATTCAATGATGAATAGCGAATTGGATTGGCAATATTCCGTTACCCAAGAAATCGGTTCTTTTAGAATTGATAATCTCGAATTATTGGCTCGTCTATTTTTGATTTTATGTAGTTCTTTTAGCGTAATCGCCTCTTTTGTATTACTCGCACTCAGGTGATCGTCTAGAACAAGTTTGACGCTGACGAGAATTATCGGAAAAAGAAGAACCGTAATAAGAAATGACATCATAATATTTCCAGCTCGCGAGCTTTCAATCGCTTATCAGCAAATAGTCGCGGAGGTTCAGGAATACGACCGACTACATTCATCCAAATGAATGCAATGAGAGTTATTCCCGCACCACACATAAGAACCAACATTCCAGAGGCGGTTGAATAGGTTGCACGAGTGCTTGCTTGCGTAGAAAGAATCATCAAAAGCAGCCAAGGGGCAAGCGATGCGAGAACTGCTGAATTCTTTATCCAGCTTTGCTTAGCCTTAATTTCTTCGCGCAGCGCGACGTTATCTCGGAAATACTCACCAAGAAGTCTTAGGACAATTCCTATGTCTCGCCCACCTAATTTTCTTGCGATGATAAGAGATTCGGAGATTAAGTCCGCTTCAGCACTCTTACTTCTCACTTTGAGTTGATTCATAACGTCACTAAAATTCATACCATTCACATGAAGGTTTGCAATCTCAGAAAAGATTTTTCTACTTACCGCTGGACCTCGCATTGAGAGAGTCATAATGCATTCGCTGAGGGAAAGACCAGATTGCAGACCTGAAACAATGTGATCAATTACTTCCGGCCAAGATTTTTCAAGTTCTTGTGAAACTTTCGCACTTCGAGAACGCTCTACTTGTATAGGAATAATTAAGGCTGCTATGCAAAGTGCTATTGCAATATTTCTGGTTCCAGTCAAGGAGTAAACGAAAAGGAAGAGAAAGAGATACGTCAGGATGTAGAGAGTTGCGCTAAAGAAAGTGAGCTTTTTAAAAATAATCACTTCGATTTTCCTTCTTGTGGCATCATTTTCTCAAATCGATCATCAGTCCATCGCCAAAGCCATTCGGTTTCAATATGTTCACCTTCTATGCGCTTTGTAACGTGGACAATTTCCGTAACACGTCTTAAAGAATCACTGCAGAGTTGCATTTGGATAACTAAATCAATAGATCGTGCTACAAGTGGGGTGATAAATTCATAAGAAATATTTTCACCTGCAAGCAACGGAAGCGTTTGTAGTTTTCGTATCGCATCACGCGCGGAGTTTGCGTGAATTGTTGCCATGCCAGGTAATCCAGAATTTAACGCTATCAATAAATCAAGTGATTCAGCTTCGCGTATTTCACCGATGATTATTCTTGAAGGACGCATACGAAGCGATTCTTTAATGAGCCGGCGCATGGAAATCTCACCGTAACCTTCGAGATTTTCCGACTTGGTTTGGAGTGCAATCAAATCTGGCAATTTCGGCTTGAGTTCAAAAACTTCTTCTATCGTTATGACTCTCTCGCTGCCGGGAATCTCATTTGCCAGGGCGTTTAATAGGGTTGTTTTGCCAGCTTGAGTTGAGCCACTAATCAAAATATTTTTTCCAGAATTTAACGCAGCTCTGAGTGAGTCTGCCATTTCAATAGTGAGGACTTGCATTTCGCATAATTGAAGTAGCGACTTTTCTCGCGCGATATGTTTTCGAATATTTACTGCCCAGTGTTCCGCAGTAACTTCGGGAATTGCTACATGAAGACGACTACCGTCAGGAAGTCGAGCATCTACAAATGGATGTGATAAATCCAATCGGCGTCCGCCCCACATCAGACACCGCTCAATGATGTTTGCTACTTCTTCTTTCGTGAGAATTAAATTTGTTAATTCACTTTTGCCATTCCGTGCAATAAAAATTCGAGCCGGCGAATTAATCCAAATTTCCTCGATAG
This sequence comes from uncultured bacterium, assembly GCA_963978235.1. Taxonomy (GTDB): domain Bacteria; phylum Actinomycetota; class Actinomycetes; order Nanopelagicales; family Nanopelagicaceae; genus UBA7398. Next base: position 3,033 of record CAXBQM010000011.1, read on the forward strand.
TTGGATCTTCGATGAAAGGTTGTAATGCGCCAAGAGGCGAGCTGTCAGATTGATCTCGGTCTGTAAACGCTGCAACAGTCATTGGCGCAGACTTTCCTTTATCCCGACATATTCACCTGCTCTTTCCACATGGCAGGTTAAAAAAGAAGTATTAATCACTCTGGGTAACAACTGAATTACTTTGTGCAATGTGAGGGAATGAGCGTGAGATTGAGAGTGTGATTGAGAGTGGGAATTTAGATCGAAGCTACTTCTAGCCAATCCACTAGTGACATGCCCGCATCACGAACGAAAATTTGAGTATTTACCGCCACGCTGCTTCCAGAAACCAAACTTCTCAATGAATTGGTCTCTGGTCCATCATGCTCGTCACCATCTGTTGGCGCTTTATAAATAATGGGAAATGAATCATTTTCCATTTTCTTCAATTCCTTTTGCACTCTGTTGAGGGCTACTAAGGCTTCAGCTCGGTCACCATGAATAAGAATGGCGAACTTCTCGAATCCAATCCGCGAAAAATACTCATCGCCTCGTAAACTTTGTTTGAGAATCAGAGATATCATCATTAAAAAGTCAATCATTTTCTTAGCTAAAATAGTGCTCGCTGAAAAATCAATAGTGATTAGTGCAAGCTTTTCATTATTTCTATCGCTTCGGCGAATGTCGCGCTGAAGTAAGTCATAAAAGTAACTTGGAGTATGTGTAAGTGTGATTGGGTCAATCAAGCCATTAATCTCAAATGGAAGTTCTATCCGCCGCACATCAGAAGTAGTCACCTATTGAGCAAATCACAAATGTGTCGGGCTGGAAAGTAAATATTCACCCCTCTATTTCTTATGAGGGTATTAAAAGATATTTCTAGATGCGGAGAGATAGCGTGAATCACCTGAGCTAGATAGAAAAGAGCAAGATAGAATGCGGCATGAAAACTCATCGCCTCGCTTTCTCCCTTGCTTCACTCGAGGGACTTGCGTTGATTGGGCTATCGGTCTATCTCGTTGTGAGCGCCATCTTTAGGTCGACGACTGAGATGGATGCGCTGATTGCAATGATTGCGTTCTCATTCTTCGCGGGAACAGGGCTATTGGTATCTGCGAAGGGAATTAAAGATAAGCGCCACTTTGGTCGTGCGCCGATTGTGTTAGCGAATGCAATCGCAATTGGTGTCTCGTATTACATGACCACTGGAACTCGGGCCATGATTGGAATTCCGCTCGGGATATTTGCCGCTGTGACGCTAATCGCGGCGCTCTTTGCAATACCTGAAGCACAATAAATTCGCCCATGCGGGGCGGGCTAGATAGGCTGTGCCACCGTGACTGCGAACCTGACACCTGAGAACCACTTCGGTGGCTCATTTGGTTCCAACGAGTGGCTCGTTGACGAGATGTATGAAAATTTTCAACGCGATCCCAATTCAGTCGATCAAAACTGGCGAGATTTCTTTAGTAACTACAAACCAGGTGCGGGAATTAGTGGTTCACCTGTAGGTGGCGCTCCTAAAGGCGGAACACCTCCAGTTCCCAAATCAGTGGCGCGTGAAGCGGCGGCAAAAGTTGCGACGGTAGTGAGTGCGCCGGTTAATGCACAGACGAGTGCGCAAGTAAGCGCTGCAACACCACAAGAATTCGTGCCACAAGCAACGGTGCAAACACCGGTTGTGCAACGCAGTACAACTCCTGCACAGGCTCCTGCTAAACCTGCACCAACTGTGACAAATCCCGATGCATCAGTAGAACCTATTCGTGGCGTCGGTGCGCGGGTAGTGCAGAGCATGGAAGCCTCGTTAAGCGTGCCAACTGCAACGTCAGTTCGCGCAGTCCCAGCAAAATTACTGATTGATAACCGCATCGTGATTAACAACCATATGAAACGCGCGCGCGGTGGCAAAGTTTCCTTTACGCATCTCATCGGCTTTGCAATGATCAAAGCGCTGAAGCAACTTCCAGAGATGAACAATTTCTACACGGAAGTTGATGGCAAACCCGCAGTCGGTAAACCGCAACATATCAATCTTGGAATCGCAATCGATTTGGCAAAGCCGGATGGTTCACGGCAACTTCTTGTGCCATCAATCAAGGCGTGCGAGTCCATGGATTTCCTTCAATTCTGGCAGGCATACGAAGAGACAATTAAGAAAGCACGGAGTGGAACTCTCACTGTCGAAGATTTTGCCGGCACCACTGCATCGCTTACCAACCCCGGCACCATTGGAACTGTTCACTCTGTCCCCCGATTAGTCGTTGGCCAAGGGTTAATCCTTGGTGTTGGTGCGATGGATTATCCGGCGGAATTCCAAGGCGCAAGCGAAGAGACGTTGGCTAAATTAGCAATCAGTAAAGTCGTAACACTTACAAGCACATACGACCATCGCATTATTCAAGGCGCTCAATCCGGTGATTTCTTGCGGATTATTCACGAACAACTTCTCGGCAATGATTTTTACGATGAAGTTTTTGCCGCGCTGCGCATTCCATATGTACCAATTCGATGGCTGCAAGATATTCAGGTCACCACTGAAGATGAGATTAATAAGACCGCACGCGTTCAGGAATTGATTAATGCATATCGAGTCAGCGGACACTTGTTAGCCGATATCGATCCACTGACTTACATCCAGCACTACCACCCTGATCTTGATGTCGTAAATCATGGATTAACGCTCTGGGATCTTGACCGAACTTTTGCAACCGGTGGATTTGGTGGAAAGCCCCACGCAAAACTTCGCAAAATTCTCGGTCGTTTACGCGATTCATATTGCCGATCAATCGGCGTTGAATATATGTACATTGAAAATCCTGACGAGCGACAATGGCTCCAAGAACATATTGAAATTGGCGCACCACAAATGGCGCGCGAAGAACAGATGCGAATTCTGCAGAAACTCAATAGCGCCGAAGCTTTTGAATCGTTCCTCCACACGAAATTTATTGGACAGAAACGTTTCTCGCTCGAAGGTGGCGAATCCGTCATTCCACTCCTCGATGCCATCGTTTCATCAGCAGCCGATGCTGGTCTTGATGAAGCATGTATCGGTATGCCACATCGCGGTCGACTCAATGTGCTCGCCAACGTTGCTGGTAAATCGTATGGCCAGATCTTCCAAGAGTTTGAGGGAAATTACGTTGAGAATTCAGTACAAGGATCAGGCGATGTGAAGTATCACTTGGGAACAAGTGGCACTTTTACTTCACCGGCTGGTTCGACAACTCAGATCTATCTCGCTGCAAACCCATCTCATTTGGAAGCAGTGAATCCTGTTCTTGAAGGAATTGTCCGTGCAAAACAAGATAAATTAAATAAGAAAGAAGCATTCTCTGTTCTACCGATCTTGATCCATGGCGACGCCGCTTTTGCTGGACAGGGCGTGGTTGCCGAAACACTGCAAATGTCGCAACTTCGTGGCTATCGCACTGGCGGAACGATTCACGTCATCATCAATAATCAAGTGGGCTTTACGACCTCGCCACATTCATCACGCTCTACTCGCTACGCCACCGATGTCGCAAAGATGATTCAAGCCCCGGTCTTCCATGTTAACGGCGATGATCCGGAGGCATGCGTTCGTGTAGCGCGCATCGCTTTCGAGTACCGACAACAATTTAAAAAAGATGTCGTGATTGACATGGTCTGCTACCGACGTCGCGGGCATAACGAAGGTGATGAGCCAAGTTTTACCCAGCCACAGATGTATTCACTTATTGATGCAAAACGTTCGACTCGCAAGCTTTATACCGAAGCGCTCGTTGGTCGCGGTGATATTACTGAAGCTGATGCCGAAGAGATGGCAAAAGATTTCCAAGTTCAACTCGAATCAATTTTCAACGCTGTTCATAACGTTGAACCGCAATCTGATCCACATTTCAAAGCGCCAGAAGTTACTGCGCCAGAAAGCGTCACTACTTCAATTTCAGAGAGCGTTGCTCGCAAGATTATGGCGACACAAACCGCGGTGCCAGAGAACTTCACTGTTCATCCAAAACTTATGCCACAACTGCAACGACGCCTTGCGGCACTTGATGATGCAACCATTGATTGGGCTGGTGGCGAAGCGCTCGCATTCGGTTCCCTGCTCTTAGACGGCCATCCCATTCGCCTTGCCGGACAGGATGCACGACGCGGCACCTTTAGTAATCGACATGCGGTCATCATTGATAAAGAGAATGGTTCGGAGTGGACACCACTTCGCGGTTTGATTTCTGACGAGAACCAATTCTTTGTTATTGATTCACTCCTCTCTGAGTACGCAGCGATGGGATTTGAATACGGATACTCAGTGGAGCGCGACAACGCACTTGTACTCTGGGAAGGTCAATTTGGAGATTTCGCAAACGGTGCGCAAACAATTGTTGATGAATTTATCTCGTCTGCGTTACAAAAATGGGGCGAACGTTCATCGCTCACTTTGCTTTTGCCACATGGTTACGAAGGTCAAGGTCCCGACCATTCATCTGCGCGCATTGAACGTTACTTGTTACTAGCGGCGGAAGAGAACATGACTGTCGCCCAGCCTTCGACTCCTGCTTCCTATTTCCACCTTCTTCGTTGGCATATGAAAAATCCTGCTCGCCGACCACTCATAGTCTTTACGCCTAAATCGATGCTTCGACTTAAAGCAGCATCATCATCGTTAAGCGACTTTACTGCTGGCCATTTCCAACCTGTTATTTCCGATACCACAGTGACACATGCGCAACGAGTGATCTTCTGTTCCGGAAAGATCTATCACGATCTTGTAGCCGAACGCGAAAAACTTCATGAATCATCAACTGCGATTGTTCGAGTGGAGCAGTTCTATCCATTCCCAACGGAAGCCATCGCAGCCGAGATTGCTAAATATCCCGGTGCGACTTTGCTCTGGGTGCAAGATGAACCAGCAAATCAAGGTCCATGGCCATTTATCTCATTACAACTGAGTGAAACACAGAATGAAATTCTGCAAAATGCAAACATTCGTCGCGTTTCACGTCGCGCTACCGCATCACCTGCAACGGGCAGCCACTATGTTCATGAAGAGGAACAAAAAGCGTTACTCGTAGAAGCATTCACTCGGTAATTAACTAACCGGCTTTCATCCTCAGTTTCACAACACCAACAATCTCGTTCTGATTTATCCAGCCCCACTGCCGAGAATCCGTGCTCTCCGGATTATCGCCTTCTACCCAATACAGCTCACCGTGAGATTTATGAAGTCGTTTCACCATAAAAATTCCTGGGCGATCACATCGCTCTACGACAACAACGCGACCGAGTGGAATCTGCTTGACCTGCTCCGGTGCTCGCCACTTCACAAGTAACCAATCACCATCGTTGTAAGTAGGTGACATCGAACCACCGCTGACAATGACTCGATTAAATCCGAGTAGGCGCATCAGTAAGTGGAACATTGTCCCTGAGTGGAATTACGAAACTCGAAGGTGCCAAAGCCAAACATGCGGAGTAGTCTTTCACGCGTTGGTTTGGATATCTTCATAAGAATGCGTCAAAGGAGCATCATGTTTACTCGACCAAAAATTACTGTCTATGCACATTGCGATCTGCCATGTGGCGTTTACGATCCAGCACAAGCAAAGATTGAAGCGCTCTCGGTCAAAGCATGCATGGAGAAATATGCGGCATCAACCGATCCAGATTTCAAAGCGCGCGCCGTAGCCATCAAAGAACAGCGCTCCAATATGGTCAAAGAGCACCTCTGGGTACTGTGGACCGATTACTTCAAGCCAAACCACTTTGAAGCGCACCCACAACTACACAACCTCTTCAATGAGGCAACAAAACTTGCTGGCGCTGCTGGAACTAAGGGCACGACAGATGTTGCCGTTGCAACCAAGCTCATTGAGAAAATCGACGCGATCGCCGAAATTTTCTGGGCCACTAAGAAGTAACTAGCAATAAAAACTAGCGGAGTTAGTTAGTTATTACTCTGCTGAGACATAATGCTTAACGCGGCGGTTCGCGCGAGGAACGAGACTCGTTCCACCAGGTTTCTTCGCATCACAGCGGAAGCAACCAAGCGCGGACCGTCATGTATTTCGCAAGCGAAAGTTAATTGATTATCTTCAATCTCAACCAATGTCGACGCGGTTTGTAATTGCGTACCCATTCCTACTGCGCCATGAACTTGAAGCTCTATCGAAGCGAGAATAGTTGTCTCTGAGTTATCCAGAAATTCAGCGAGCGAGGTAATTGCTGCGCTCTCGCAGAGAGATACAAAAAAAGAATTTGAAATAGTTGGCACATCGCCGCTGCCATGTGCAAGTGCGGTATCGCCAGGGCGTACTTCCATCGTTGCAATTCCCACGGCGCCGATTGCTTGTTCAAAGAGCATGACGTTTACTTACTCTCGCTTAAGCGAATCAACAGATCGCCTTCTTGAATAGTGTCCCCTGGCGCGACGGCAACTTCTTCGACTCGACCTTTGATTTCAGCGAGAACCGGAATCTCCATCTTCATCGATTCCAGAATTAATAGCGTTGTGCCCGGCGTTACGTCGTCTCCTACTGCAACGGCAAGTGAGTGCACGGTAGCAACCATCTCTGCGCGCACCTGCGTTGGATGAGAGTTCATATTCGATAACTTACCCAGAATTGCGGCAATAACCGCTGAATTGCTACCCATTAACGGGAGAAATTTCGCTAGAAAACTAAACCAATCACACTAGAACGGGAAATCTCGGCGGATTTCATGCTTAGTTTCGATAATTTGAGTCTCGCCATCGACGGTAATTTCGGTGCGGGAATATTGGGTAAAAATCTCAGTCTGTGCAACATATCCTTGTTGCGCAATGATTTGAGCTTCCAGATCACTCAGTTGGTTATGAATACGGTCATGTAACTCAGTTGGGGCAGTTTCGCAGCATGAACGCGTAAGAAGTGAGCGAATGAGATTGAGTTGTGCGCGCTCTATTTCAACAGTTTCGCGGCACGTTGGGCAATCTTGAAGGTGGAAAGCAATCGCGTTGAATTGTGCTGAGTCATCAATTTCATTATCGATGAACACCAACATCGATCCCATCACATCATTACAGTTACATTGCAACTCACGGCTCATCGCTCACCGCCGTTCTTGTCGCTTTCGCTCCCACGATGAGTGCCATACCCAAGTTCGCGCGCGTACTCGGCTAATTTTTCACGGAGCTGCTTACGGCCACGATGTAATCGTGACATGACAGTTCCGGCTGGCACACCAACAATCTCTGCCACTTCTTTGTAAGAGAACCCTTCAACATCAACAAGGTAGACCGCGATTCGAAACTCCTCTGGAATCTCTTGAAGTGCTCGTTTGATATCGCTATCGGGAAGGTTTTCAAGCGCTTCTACTTCCGCTGATTTTCCGAGATTGCTTGTATGTGAAGCAGATGCATAAAGATCTGCATCAGTGAGATCGCCATCAGAGAGTTTTGGTGAGCGCTGTGCTTTGCGATAACTATTGATAAATGTTGTGGTGAGAATTCGATACATCCATGCGCGAAGGTTGGTGCCTGGTTCAAATTGATGAAATGAGGTGAAGGCTTTTGCATAGGTATCTTGCACAAGATCTTGCGCATCGGCTGCATTCTTGGTGTAACGAAGCGCCGCTGCATAAAGCTGGTCGGTATATTGAAGCGCATCTCGCTCAAAACGCTTGGTGCGCTGGGCGACCGATTCTTTCTCGCGATCGACGCGAACTAATTCACCTGTGGCAACGCCACCGGCTTCTAGTTCGTTGACTCGCTCCATGAGAGCAAAGGCTACTGCCAAAGAATTCTCACCGCCTCCGCACTTTTTTTAAGCTCTTTTTTTGAGCACTTTTTTTGAGTTGTAGTGGAGCTGACCGCATCGGGTGCACTCATATGGTCGTTCATAACCTCAGTCGTGAACAACCGACGATGCGGCAAGAATATTCCCACTCATTTCTCGCTTCAGTTCACGCTCAGTACCGAACTTAGAAGAGCGTCTCAGGCTCTCCCAATTCAATTTTCGCAATCAACTCTGGACCATTATTTCGAATCGAATTGACTAAATCTTTCACTGGCCAGAAACGAAGGTGTTCCGCTGGCTTTTCAACGTTCATGAATGAACGAACGTCGTGCACATCAGTAATTTGTGGTGACAACCAATCGTTCCATGTCGATTGCGGTAAGAAAAGTGGCATTCGATGATGAACAGTTGCTAATGGTTCAACTGCTTCACGGGTAATTATTGCTGCGCTCTCTCTTATCTCACCTTGAGGTGAAATCCATCGATCATATATTCCGGCAAATGCAAGGAGTCGAGAATCATCGCGCGAGATGAAAACTGGTTGTTTTGTTTTATATCGACCAAGTTCAGTTGCCCATTCGTAATATCCAGTTGCTGGGATTAAACAGCGAGAGCGCGAAAATGCTCGCTTAAACGTTGGTTTCTCATGAATTGATTCCGAACGCGCATTAATTGCTTGTGATTGGCTCTTCACTGCATCGCTTTCGTTCTTACTCCATGGTGCTATTAATCCCCACGAAACATGTGTGAGTTCTCGTGAATTCGCATCACTCTCGCCATGTCGAATAATGTAAATCTCTTCAGTTGGTTTGATATTCCAATTTGCGGGCAACGGATCGTGTGATGAGGAAACTCCAGTAATTGCAAATTCTTCAACGAGTTCAGCTTCATTTGTGGTGAGAGCGAAGCGACCGCACATAACGCCAGACTAGTATTCTTAGCGCATGTGGCGCGCACCGTTTAGAGGAAAACGACCAGTTAATCTGACCGTTGAAATTCCTGGTTCAAAATCGGTAACTAACCGCGCGCTTATTCTTGCTTCACTTGCACAGACTCCAACAACTCTCCATAAACCATTAGTGAGCCGCGATAGCGAATTAATGGTTGCCGGACTTCGTGGGCTAGGTGTACGTATTGATGAATCGAACGCCCCCGATGGCCACTTAATCTGGCACATCACACCGCAACCACTTCGCGGTCCAGTGTCAATTGATGTCGGAAACGCTGGAACCGTAATGCGATTCTTGCCACCGGTTGCTGCACTTGCGCAAGGGTTAATTCACTTTGATGGCGATCCGCGTTCACATGAACGTCCACTTGGACCAGTGATTGCCGCTTTGGAAAATCTTGGTGTCACGATTGAACATGGCGGGAAATATCGATTACCAATAACTATTAATGGCGCTGGAAACGGGACGCAATCTGCAATTCGCGGTGGCGTGGTTGAGATTGACGCAAGTTCTTCAAGTCAATTTCTCTCCGCATTGATGTTAATTGGTCCGGCCACTCGCGATGGATTAACACTTCGACATGTTGGCACATCACTTCCTTCGATGCCTCATATTGAAATGACCCTTCACATGCTTCGCTACTTTGGTGCAACCGTCAGTGAACCACTCGACGGTTCATTTGAATGGAAAATTTCGGCTGGCGGTTTAGTTGGTCGCGAACTAACAATTGAACCTGATTTATCAAATGCCGCGCCGTTTCTCTCACTCGCAATGGCGTGCGGTGGCAGTGTGACGATTAAAGATTGGCCCCGTGAAACAACGCAACCGGGTGATCAATTAAAAAATATTTTTACGCAAATGGGTGGCACCGTAACCCATTCCTCGCATTCGGACTCATCTGATTTAACTCTCACAAGTAGCGGCCAGATTCATGGCATCGATATCGACCTTCACGATGTTGGTGAATTAACGCCAGCAATTGCTGCACTCGCAGCGCTCGCTGATTCACCTTCGTCATTACGTGGCATCGCACATCTTCGACTCCATGAAACAGATCGATTAACCGCGTTAACAACTGAGATCAATCGATTGGGTGGATCGGTGCGAGAAGAAGCGAGCGCACTTCACATCACTCCTGCCCCGCTTCATGGCGGTGAGTTCCGTACCTATGACGACCATCGATTAGCGACGGCTGGCGCGGTCATTGGCCTGGTCACCGAAGGAGTCAGCGTTGAGAATATTGAAACGACGCGAAAAACACTGCCAAACTTCGCTTCAATGTGGAGTGAATTAGTAGCTGGTGGCCAGAACTAGTGGCGACGCATTCACGACGGAGTAATTCGCGCAATTTTCGATTTGATGAATCTGATGCGCGTATTCGTCCTTCACGATCAACACGACCGCGAAGTAAAGATCGACCCGCCCATGAAAGTGCAATTCGCGCATTTGTTGTTCAAGTAGATCGAGGGCGAAGTACCTGTGTGACCGAAGAAGGCGTCACCGTCAGCGCAATGAAAGCGCGGGAATTAGGTAAGAACTCAGTTGTTGTCGGCGATCATGTTGCACTCGTTGGTGATACGTCAGGAAATGCGGGAACACTTGCGCGAATTGTTTCGGTATACGACCGAAAAAATTCATTGACACGAACCGTTGATGATGGTGTGGGCTTTGAGCGGATGATTGTTGCCAATATTGATCAAATGGTGATTGTGGTCGCAGCCGCAAACCCTGAACCGCGCGCTGGATTTGTTGATCGATGTTTGGTGATTGCATTCGATCAAGGGATTGAACCCATTCTTCTTATCACTAAACGTGATTTAGCAGATGCCACAGAATTTTTACATCTTTATGATGCACTTGGAATTCCCACCCTTCAAATTCAACGTGGCGATTCGTTAGCTCATCTTCGAGAGCTGCTGGCAGAGAAAACATCTGTTCTTATTGGACATTCTGGCGTCGGTAAATCAACGCTCGTCAATGCCTTACTTGATTCAACTGTCCGAGCAACTGGCGATGTCAATGACGTCACCGGCCGCGGTCGACATACTTCGTCGAGCGCTACTGCACTTCATCTTGGCTCTGGCTGGATTATTGATACTCCTGGTGTTCGATCATTTGGGCTACAACATATTGAATTAGAACGAGTGCTCTCTTCTTTCAGTGATCTGGCAGAGGTGGCAACTGCGTGCCCAAAGAATTGCACTCATAAAATTGCGACGTTGGAACCAGATTGCGCACTTAATTCTTGGGCAGATGGATCAACCCAGCGAAGTGAGCGGCTTGCAAGCTTGCGTCGCGTTCTGGACTCCTCTGAAATAAATAGAATCTGACAATGTCCGCCAACGATTACTCCGCCGATCTCTCACTCGCCTTGGAATTGGCAGATGCTGCCGATCTCATTACCCGAGATCGTTTCCGTGCGCTCGACTTAGAGATTGTCACAAAGCCAGATAACACTCCCGTCACTGATGCGGATCGCTCTGTTGAGAAGAAATTTCGCGACCTGATGGCGAACGCTCGGCCACACGATCACATCATCGGCGAAGAATTTGGTGGCAGTGAAACTAAACCAGATCGTTATTGGGTGATTGATCCCATCGATGGCACAAAGAATTTTCTTCGAGGTGTACCAACATGGGGAACGCTGATTGCACTTGTCGAGAATGGTGAAGTTGTTGTCGGTGTGTGCAGTGCACCAGAACTTTTCCGACGTTGGTATGCCGCTAAAGATTTTGGTTCTTACCTTGTCGTCAATCATGAAGCGCCGCGAAAGTTATCGGTCTCAAAAGTCACTGCACTCTCTGATGCCTCACTTGCTTACTCTGATCTCGACGGATGGGGAGATAAGAAGGAGAAATTTCTCGCGCTCACATCACGTGTTTGGCGTACACGTGGCTACGGTGATTATTGGTCACATATGTTGGTTGCAGAAGGCGCTGTCGATATCGCAGCAGAGCCATCACTTGCGCTCTGGGATATGGCTGCGCTCGACATTATCGTTCGAGAAGCTGGCGGTCGTTACTCCTCACTTGATGGAGTAGATGGCCCGTTCGGAGCAAGTGGCGTTTCGAGTAATGGCGCACTTCACGAACAATTCCTCAACGCGCTCAAGTAACACTCAGTAATTTTCGCTGAAGGATGAGAGGAACTACTGAAAGAATGGCGCCATGGCTACGTTAGAACAGACCGATCTTCGACTCGAAGGAATGTCGTGTTCTGCCTGCGTTGCAACAATTGAACGATCGCTTAATTCGATTGAAGGCGTGAGCGCTACTGTTAATTTTGCAACAGAAACCGCGCATATTCTCGCGCCAACACATGTGACTGAGAAAGTACTTATCTCGACCGTGAAAAAAGCGGGTTACGGTGCGACGCTACTTAGTGATGAGAGTGAGAGTTTCTCGCGGACAAAAAGAATGGGTTGGCGTGTGATTTTTGCGGCGCTCTTTGCAACGCCAGTTATTGCCATGTCGATGGTGATGTCACTTCACCATTGGGTTGATGATCAAACTCTGACTCTGCTTGATCGATACGCACTTCCATTACCGCTCTATTCAGCAGCAGGTTGGGTCGCCATTGGACTTACTGCACCAATTATTTTCATTATTGCGTGGCCAATTCATCGCGCTGCGATTCGAAATATTGCGCATCCGACAATGGATACCTTGGTTTCACTAGGGTCACTCTCTGCTTATGGTTGGTCTATTTATGCAAACGCAACCGGCGCTGGCGATCTTTACACCGAAGTTGCCGCAGGAGTGCTCTTCTTTATTGTTCTCGGTCGATACTTTGAGAGCAAAGCGAAGAAGCGGGCAGGTAGCGCGCTCTCCCATCTTCTCTCACTCAATCCAAAAGAAGTTTCGATTGTGCGTGGCAGTGAAACCGTCATTGCACCGATTGAATCGTTAGAAATAGGCGATCACTGTGTCGTAAAACCAGGTGAACGTTTCCCCACCGATGGCATTGTTATTGAAGGAAAGAGCTCTGTCGATAACTCACTTCTTACTGGTGAATCCCTTCCGCTCGATATTGCTCCCGGTTCTACTGTGATTAGCGGTGCCATCAATCTCAACGGTCGAGTCATTATTCGCGCTGAACGAATTGGCAAAGATACGGAGCTTTCGCGAATTACTCAGATGGTACTTACTGCGCAAACTGAAAAAGCACCGTTGCAACAATTAGCCGATCGCATCAGCTCCTACTTTGTTCCTGTCGTTCTGGTCATTGCAGCTGGAACGTTTGCATTGTGGTACTTCTCCGGTTATGCACTACAACGATCAATTGCAACGGCGGTTGCTGTCTTAGTCATCGCCTGCCCATGTGCGCTCGGATTAGCAACGCCAGTAGCGTTTCTTGTTGCCACCGGTAGAGGTGCGCAACGAGGAATTGTCTTGCGAAAAACAAGTTCGCTTGAAATTGCTAGCACCATTAATACCGTTGTTTTTGATAAGACGGGGACTTTGACGCAAGGCGAGATGAAAGTTATTGACTTCACTTTTGTTGAAAATCGCGCACTCGCTGTGAATTTAACCGAACTGCGAAGCGCAATTAATACCATCGAATCAGAGAGCACGCACCCCATTGCAAAAGCAATCACTCGCTATCTCATTGCACATGAAAGTGGTTCGTTACCAGCAACAGATTTTGATTCCACCACTGGCGCCGGAGTTGCGGCCCGAGTTCGTATTAATGGCAAAGAACTTCCAGTCATTATCGGTACGCCAGATTCGGTACTCCGAGCAACTCTCGCTTTTCCTCCTGACATTAGCAACGCAATCGCACGCGCACACTCGCGCGGTAACACCATCTCAGTTGTTGCAGTCGATGGCATCGCACTCGCCGCGATTGAAGTCGGCGACACGATGAAACCAGATGCTCGTGATGCAGTGAGCGCGCTTCATGCGGCAGGGATCGAAACGTGGCTCATCACTGGCGATCATGCTGGTGCAGCGAATGAGTTAGCGGATGCCGTGGGAATTCCACGTGAACGAACAATTAGCGATGCCCGTCCGGAGAATAAAGTTGAGTTGATTAAGAAATTACAGAGTGAGAAGTCGTCTCATATTTCTCAACACAAACATAACGCTTCACAAAAGAAGAATGAAACAAATAAGCGCGTCCTCATGATTGGAGATGGCATCAATGATGCCGCTGCGCTCGTTGCCGCAGATCTCAGTATGGCAATGGGTACGGGCACTGATACTGCAATCTCTAGCGCAGATATCACGCTAATGAGACCGACACTTTATGCAGCACTTGATGCGTTAAAACTTTCAACGAAAACGCTTCGCACCATCAAAGGAAATTTACTCTGGGCATTTCTCTATAACGCAATTGGAATTCCCATTGCCGCGCTAGGGTTACTTGACCCAATGTATGCGGGAGCGGCCATGGCTGGCTCGAGTCTTTTTGTTGTACTCAATTCGCTTCGAATTAGAATTCGATAAAGGTTTCCTCTAGAAGTCCTCATTCAGCGTTGCCCTACATCTGCGTGAACCGGATACCGCTTGCGTACCGTGGATAACTTACTCACCTCATAATCTTTACGATTTTTCAATGGCTACTTCACAGAAAAAACGTATTGGCATCATCGGCGCTGGCTTTGCCGGCGTGACATCAGCAAAAATTCTTCGCGACTTCGGTTTCGATACCGTCGTCTTCGAAAAAGAATCGGAAGTTGGCGGCGTTTGGGCAAGTTCTCGTCGCTACCCAGGACTATCAACCCAGAATGTGCGTAGCACATACGCCTTCACTGATTATCCCTATCCAAAGGGAACCCCGGAATGGCCGTCTGGTGAGCAAGTTCAAAAATATATTGCTGGTTACTGTTCTCATTTTGGAATTAATGACCGCATTCACCTCAATACCTCTGTAGAGAAAGCATCACTTAATTCAGATAACAGTTGGACACTCAAAGTCAGTGATTCCAAAGGATCACGCTCTGAGAATGTTGACTTCCTCATCGTGGCAAATGGAATTTTTAGCGATCCATTTGTACCTGATTACAAAGGTGCTGATGAGTTTACAAAAGCTGGTGGCAAAATTCTGCACACAGTTGACTTCCATAACCTCTCTGATGTTAAAGGTAAGAATGTTTTAATAGTCGGTTATGGAAAATCCGCTTGCGATGTTGCGATGGCAACGGTCGGAACTTCTGCCAACACAACCGTAATTGCTCGCCATTTATTATGGAAAGTTCCTAAGAAACTTAAAGAAGTTCTCAACTACAAGATGCTATTTCTCACCCGCATGGGAGAGGCGCTATTCCCCTATATCGAACTCAAGGGATTTGAGAAATTCCTTCACGGTAAAGGTAAAGGCGTGCGAAATGGAATGTTGGGATCTGTTCAAAAGGTTATTGGTAAGCAATTAATGTTTGATGAACTTGGTTTAAATCCAGGTAATTCACTTGAAACCATTACTCGTTCAACAGTAAGTCTTGCCACAGATGGTTTCTACAAAGCAGTAAAAGCCGGCAAGCTCAAGGTAGAAGTTGGTGCAGAGATTGTTAAATTGGAAGCTGGTAAAGCTCATCTTTCAAATGGCAAAGTTATTCCTGCCGATTACATCATCTGCGGAACCGGATTCCACCAGAGAGTTCTCTTCTTTGATAAAGAGATCGAACGCCAACTTACCGATGAACGAGGAAACTTCCGACTTTATCGTCAGATACTGCCGCTCGACACTCCTAATCTCGCATTCAACGGCTATAACTCTTCATTCTTTAGCCAGATGAATGCTGAATTTGGTGCGGTCTGGATTGGTGCATACCTCAAGGGTCAGTTCCAATTACCGTCGCGAGATTCTCGACTTCAACAGATTGATAAGCGGTTGGCATGGATGGAAGCTCGAACTGAGGGCAAACATGCGCGCGGAACCAACATCATTCCATTCTCAATGCATAATATCGATGAGCTACTTGGTGATATGAAAACTCACGTCAGCGCATTTACTCGATTCAATGAGTGGAATGTTCCAATTAACCCAGCCAATTACGCGAAAGTCGTAAAGAAAGTAATTGCTAAATCAACGAAATAGCACTTACACACGAAAATCAATAAGGCCCGCTTTCGCAGCGGGCCTTATTGATTTTCAAACTTTCTATACTGGATTAATTTTTTAAGCCTCTAATTGCGGAATTGCAGGAACAGCCTGTTCTGGTCCCATTGATGAGTAACCACCATCAACCGCCCAGTCTGCACCGGTGACAACTGAAGCCTTATCACTTGCTAAAAATGCAATGACTTTACCCACCTCTTCTGGATCGCCAACTCGTCCAGTGAAGTGAAATGGCGCAGCCACTCGATCTGTTTTTTTGCGATCACCTTTGGACAACATGTCCATAATCGCGGACCACGTCCAACCTGGCGATACTGAATTCACTCTTATCTTGTCAGGTGCGTAATCCATCGCTTGATTACGTGTCAATTGCACCATTCCCGCCTTTGAGACTGGATAAACCCAGCGTCCGATCTGTGCCACTTTTGAAGAAATGCTCGTTAAATTGATAATCACCCCACGGCCAGATTTTTTTAGATGCGGACGAGCAATTTCACCAGCGATTGCGGCACTGATGAGATTGATATTTAATGTCGATTGCCACTGCTCGCGTGTGCTCGCTGAACCAGCATCGTTATAAGAGCAAGCGAGATTTACCAAAATATCTAAACTTCCAAATTGTGAAACTGTCTTTTCTACTGCGCTTTTCAAATCATTATCATTTGTTACATCTGTAGCGAGAAAAATTCCATGAGATCCAAGTTTTTCGACCGCCGCTTTTCCGCCAACTTCATCGATGTCAGCAACGAGAACATTTGCACCTTCTGCGGCTAACTCTGCTACAACCGCTCTTCCGAATAAGGTAGCTCCGCCTGTTACTAAAGCGCTCTTTCCAGACAAAATCCCACTCATGCTCTCTCCCTTTTGCTTTCTTCCCTGTGCTTTCTCTATTGAACTTTCAATTGCTCACGCTAGGCGGGCGACCCCGTTCATTTTCGCCATTAAGCGTGGTTATTATCCTAAATGCGCAGCTGAGGTATTGACACCTCCCAGAGTGAGCGAGAAAACTCCCACCTCACCACAAGCCTAAAAGATGAGGCGGACATAACTTGATGGGCGGGAGGATTTATGCAAACAGCGCTTCCCAATCGTGAGCGACTTGTTGAGCATCCGCTTTTCCGAAGTCAAAATTTGGATGAAACTCGAGACTTAGTTGCAAAAGTTTTCTGTGCTCATCGGTTAGCAACTGCCGATAAAGATGGACAGATTAACGCGGTCCACAATCGCGTTGATCTTGGTCGAATCGCTCTCAACTATCTTGATTATGGAAGTGAAGTTCAGATTACCCCTGGTGAACTCAATTCATTCTATCTCGTGCAAATTCCACTTTCAGGTGAGGCAGAGATTCGCTGTGGTGATGAGTCAATCATGTCAAACTCTCGTCTGGCATCCGTGCCTAATCCCATTCGCAAACTTGATATGACGTGGCGTGCGAATAACCCACAGCTACTTGTTCATATCAATAGATCTGTTCTTGAAGAACAATTAGAAAAAATCACTGGTAGATCTTTAACGGTTCCAGTTCAATTTGATTTAGGTATGGATTTAACAACTCCGCAGGCTCAGAGTTGGCTTAATCTTGTGGAAACTCTCTGCTCTGATGCTGAAAATAATGGACTTTCACTGAATCCTGGAATTCGAAGACAATATGAAGATCTTGTCATCACTGGTCTTTTGTATGCACATCATCACAACTACTCTGAAATGCTTGATTGTGGGGCTGAGTTGACGATGCCACGCAATATTAGAAAAGCTGTGCAACTTTGTATTGATTCGCCCGATCTTCCACTGACGCTCTCCGAATTAGCAAGTTCAACGGGCGTGAGTATTAGATCTTTGCAGGCTGGTTTTAAACAATACACAGGATTGAGTCCCATGGAATTTCTCAAACAAAATCGACTTGCTCGAGTCCATGATGAGTTACTCAATCCAGATTCGGATTTTGCTTCAGTTGCTGAAGTAGCTTTTTATTGGGGTTTTAATCATCTCGGTAGATTTGCAGCTGCATACAAAGCACGTTACGGCGAGCTACCTTCACAAACGCTACGCACCTAACGGTTACGTTTTCTAGTAGCGGGGGCAGGATTTGAACCTACGACCTCTGGGTTATGAGCCCAGCGAGCTACCGAGCTGCTCCACCCCGCGTCGGTAGTTCGATCCTATGGGAAAAGCGAGCATTAGAAAAATCCACGCGTAAGTTCCACACTCATTGCAAAACTATTAATGGCTTATTAATGGCCTATTAATTGCGTTGCGCAGCGATTGCAGCAGCGATTGCGGCCTTCAATCGATCTTGCGCTCTGCCATATGCTGCAAAGTCACCTTTTGTGAGCGCAGCATTTGCATCGGCAAGTGCGGCTTGTGCACTTGCAAGCGCGCTTGCTAACGCTTTATTTGTGGTCGTGGACGAACTATTTTGCGAAATAGTTCCAGTGTTCACGCTAGTTCCAGAATTGCCACCAAAGACTTGATCGAGCGCACCTTTGAGAGTGTCTGAGAATCCAATTTGATCGCCGAATGAAACTAAAACTTTTTGAAGTAATGGATACGACGAACTGTTTCCAGTAGCACGAACATAGACCGGTTGCGCATAGAGAAGTCCCCCACCAACTGGCAACGTTAATAAATTACCCAGCACAACATCTGAGCCACCTTGTCGCAAGAGCGAGAGCGCTTGCGCTACTTCTGGCTTGGCTTCAAAGTTTGACGATACTTGAGATGGACCAGCGATATTTGTTGATCGTGGTAATTGCAGAACTGTGATTTTGCCAAAGTCACTACCAGGGTCTGAATTCACAATTGCAAATGCTGAGAGATTCTCTCGACCGCCACGAGGTACAAATGGCGTAGTCAGAGAAAATGCAGCGCTCTTCTCGCCCGGTAATTGCACGGTGTAGTAGTACGGAGGTTGCGCGGTTGAATTTCCACCAAATGTTGATGGGTCTCGTGGTACGCGCCAGAAATCTTGACCGCCATAAAACGCATCAGCAGATTTCACGTGATACAAACTCAAAACATCTCGTTGCACGCGGAACAAATCTTCTGGGTAACGCAAATGGCTCATGAGGTTGGCGTCGATTGCGCTCTTTGCTTGGACTACTCCTGGGAAGACTTTGCTCCAGGTTTTAAGAACTGGATCGTTCTCATCCCACGCATAGAGCGAGACAGTGCCGTCGTAGGCATCAACCGTCGCCTTAACTGAGTTACGGATGTAATTCACTGATGTATTTGCCTGTGCAGTAATCGATGTCGAATTCGCAGTCAGCGCATCAGCAGTTGATCCCGAGAGACTTGTCTTTCGGGAATATGGATAGCCATTGCTTGTTGTGTAGCCATCAATAATCCAAGTAATTCGGCCATCGATAACTGCTGGATAAGGATCGCCATCTAACGTTAACCATGGCGCCACTTTTGCAACGCGTTCACGTGGATTACGTTCGAAGAGAATCTTTGAATTCGAGTTAATAAGGTTTGAAAGAACTATTCGTTGCTCTTGATATTTAATGGCAAAAAGTAGTCGCGTGAAGAGCGAACCCATAGGCACGCCACCTTTGCCGGTATAGGTGTAATTCGCTTGCCCATTTGCCGACTTATCATCTGGATAATCGAATTCCACTTTCGCGCCAGATTGTGAACCACCGATAATGGAGTAATCCGGAACGTTTTCAC
>CAXBQM010000012.1:0-20456 GCA_963978235.1 uncultured bacterium
TCCTCAAAAGAGCTATTGAAATCAGGCGGAACTGCATCTGGCCCGGTCTCATTTATGCGTGGCGCTGATGCTTCGGCTGGAACAATCAAGAGCGGTGGCGCAACTCGTCGTGCCGCAAAGATGGTTGTTCTCGATGTTGATCATCCAGATATTGAAGAGTTCATCGAAACCAAAGTAAAAGAAGAAGACAAGATTCGCGCACTCCGTGATGCTGGCTTCGATATGGATCTTGGTGGCAAGGACATCATCTCGGTTCAATATCAGAATGCAAATAACTCGGTTCGCGTCTCTGATGCATTTATGCGCGCATATGAAGGTGGAGATCAATTCGGTCTTGTTGCACGTGCATCCGGAGAGATCATTGAAAAAGTTGATTCCAAGTCGCTCTTCCGCAAAATGGCTGAAGCAGCATGGGCTTGCGCTGATCCAGGAATTCAATATGACGACACCATCAACGATTGGCACACCAATCCAGAGACAGGTCGAATCAACGCATCGAATCCTTGCTCGGAATATATGTCCCTCGACAATTCTTCCTGCAACCTTGCTTCATTGAACTTGATGAAGTTCCTCAAGGCAGATGGTTCATTTGATGCCAAGACATTTGTTAAGGCAGTAGAGATGATTATTACTGCGATGGATATTTCAATCTGTTTCGCAGATTTCCCAACTGAAGCGATCGGTGCAACAACTCGTGCATATCGCCAACTTGGAATTGGTTACGCAAACCTCGGTGCGCTTTTGATGGCATCTGGTCTTGCCTACGATTCAGAAGGCGGTCGTGCACTTGCTGGCGCCATTACTTCCTTGATGACCGGCACCTCATATCGTCGCTCTGCAGAAATTGCAGGAATCGTTGGTCCATACGATGGTTATGCTCGAAATGCTGCGCCACACACTCGTGTCATGCGTAAGCATCAAGCAGCATCAACTGCAGCAAAATCAATGACCACCCTTGATCGCGATGTATGGAATGAAGCGAATAAAGAGTGGGAAAAGTGCCTTTCCATTGGTGAGAAGAATGGCTGGCGCAATGCGCAGGCATCAGTTCTTGCACCAACCGGAACTATCGGCCTCATGATGGATTGCGATACCACCGGTATCGAGCCTGACTTCTCGCTAGTGAAGTTCAAGAAGTTGGTCGGCGGCGGTTCGATGCAGATCGTTAACCAGACCGTGCCAGCGGCCCTTGCCAAGCTTGGTTACACCCAAGAGACAATCGAAGCGATCGTTGAATTCATCAAGAACAACGGCCACGTCATTGATGCACCTGGTCTCAAGCCAGAGCATTACGACGTCTTTGATTGCGCACTTGGACAACGTTCGATTGCGCCAATGGGCCACGTTCGAATGATGGCTGCTTGCCAACCATTCCTCTCAGGTGCGATCTCTAAGACTGTGAACTTGCCAGAAACAGCAACAGTTGAAGATGTTGAAGAGGTTTATTACGAAGGATGGAAGCTCGGTCTCAAAGCGCTTGCTGTCTATCGCGATAACTGCAAAGTTGGTCAACCACTTTCTGATGGCAAAGCAAAGAAGAAAGATGAACCAGCTGCATCTGCAGCGCCTGCGCCAGCAACTCGTAAGCGACTTCCAAAGTCACGTCCTTCACGCACCACCTCATTCTCTGTAGGTGGAGCAGAGGGCTACATGACCGCTGGAACTTACGAAGATGGCAAACTCGGTGAGATCTTCTTAAAACTTGGCAAGCAAGGTTCAACTCTTGCCGGTGTGATGGATGCATTCTCGATCGCAGTATCAATCGGTCTTCAATATGGAGTGCCACTTGATACATATGTTCAGAAGTTCACCAATCTTCGCTTCGAACCAGCAGGTATGACCGATGATCCAGATGTCCGCATGGCGCAATCCATGATGGATTACATCTTCCGTCGCCTTGCTCTCGATTACCTACCGTTTGATGATCGCTCTGCGCTTGGTCTCTACACCGCAGCAGAACGCGCACAAGCGTTAGATACCGGCGAATATGCAGCAGTGACACCTGTTGCGCCAGTTGCACCTGCTGCTCCCGTAGTGGAGAAGCCAGTTGCAGAGAAGAAAGTTCAAGAGGTAAAGATTGAAGCAGCGCCACTTAATGTTGGTTCTTCAACTGAACTTCTCGAGAAAATCTCCGGCGTGAAATCGGATGCACCGCTCTGCATGACCTGCGGCGTAAAGATGCGCGCATCAGGCGCTTGCTATGTCTGCGAAGGTTGCGGATCAACTTCAGGTTGCTCCTGATCTGAATTAACAAATCGAGCCCCTTGATCGGGGCTCTTTTTGTTTTCCGATAAGTTAAATACATGTCTACTGCGACGCAAGTAAAGAAAGCGCTCGATGTTGCAGTGCAAGCAATTGGCGGCGCTCCTCGCACGGGCCAGATTGAAATGGCTGAAGCGGTAGCAAATGCGCTCAACGATCGCCATCATTTATTAGTTCAAGCAGGTACCGGTACCGGTAAATCACTTGCGTATTTAGTACCCGCTCTTGTGCATGGAAAACGAGTACTCGTTGCGACCGCAACGCTCGCTCTGCAACGGCAATTAATTGAGCGCGATCTACCAAAGATTCAAGACGCTCTCGAGAAAGAGTTAGGTAGAAAACTCACCTTTGCTATCTATAAAGGTGTAGGAAATTACGTCTGTCTTCAAAAAATGAATGCCGAAGATCCCGGCCATGATGGCGAAGTTCTCCTCGAAGTAAGTTCGCTTGGAAAAGATGCGCAACGTCTTCGTGCGTGGGCGGAGACGCCAGGCGTGAGTGGGGATAGAGATGATGCTCCCGATGTTGATCGTCGCGTCTGGTTGGCGCATTCAACTTCTGGACGAGAGTGTGTCGGCGCAGATGATTGCCAATTTGGTACGAAATGTTTTGCAGTCAATGCGAAAGCCAAGGCACAAACTGCCGATGTTGTCGTTACAAACCACACGCTCCTTGCAATAGAGATCGTTGATTCGCATCCCATCCTGCCTGAGCGCGATGCAATTATTCTCGACGAAGCCCATGAATTTATGGATCGCACAACACAAGCAGTCACAGAAGAGTTAACTGCAAATCGCGTGTTACGAGCGGCAGCAATGGCGCGCAAACATATGCCAGGTAAAGCAAGTGATGCGCTCTCGAAAGCAGCAGATAAATTCGCAGAAGCGATGGGCGATTATGGCGATGAGTATCGAGCAAACCCTGAAGAACAACGCAGGCTCGATAAAGTTCCTGCGGCGCTAGAAGCACCGATTCGAAAAGTGAAAGAGGCGTGCGAAGCCATTGTCTCGTTGATTAATGCTGATTCTGAGATTGTTGATCCCGACGGATTAGCCGAACGCGCGCGGGTGAAAGGCGCAGTCAATGAAATAAAAGTTACTGCGACAAAAATGGTCCGTACCGGTGATGGGTATGTACTCTGGTTTGAACCCACTTATTCGACACTCTATTTAGCGCCACTTGTTGTCTCACCTGTTCTGCGAAAGAACTTATTTACCAAGACGCCTGTCATTGCGACGAGTGCGACTCTTACTGTAGGTAAAAGCTTTGATGCCATCGCTCAAAATCTCGGTCTGGCAATTGCGCGCTCGGAAGAGGAGAGCGATACCGAAGAATCGTGGGCGATAGATCCCTCAAATGTTCAGATGGTCGACGTTGGATCACCATTTGATTTCGCCAATCAAGGAATGTTGTACTTACCAAAACACTTACCGGAACCTGGTCGCGATGGTCCAAGTAAAGAAGCGTTGGTGGAGCTAGGAGAATTAATCGAAGCAGCCGGTGGACGAACGCTCGCGCTCTTCTCATCGTGGCGTGGCGTTGAAGCAGCCGATGATCATCTACGCACGGTCCTGGCAGAGTTGCCGATTCCCATCATTACTCAACGTCGTGGCGATAGCGTCGGTTCACTTGTTGAGCGATTTTCGAAAGTTCCCGAATCTGTTCTGTTAGGAACGATGAGCCTCTGGCAAGGAGTTGATGTACCAGGATCTGCCTGCACACTTGTTGCCATCGATCGCATTCCATTTCCGCGTCCCGATGATCCGGTGATGTCAGCGCGCGCTGCCGAGATTGATGCCGGTGGCGGTTCTGGTTTTATGCAAGTTTCGCTTCCGCGAGCAGCGCTCCTTCTTGCGCAAGGAACCGGAAGGTTGATTCGTTCGGTAGATGATCGAGGCGTTGTTGCAATTCTTGATTCTCGAATCGTCAACAAACGTTATGGAGCAATTTTGCTCAATTCAATGCCACCGTTGTGGCGCACTGGCGATGGTCAGGTAGTGAAGGAGTCACTTGCGCGACTTAATGCCAGTTATTTAGAAACCGATTCCTTAGAAACCGAGACGAAGTAGAACGCTTCGTAATTGTTCCCATGTCTTTGCAAAACTGGGATGCAGTGGATACGTATCGATCTCATCGAGTGGAATCCATCGAACATCAAGTGACTCATCGTTTTGTTCATGCGCCTCAAGTTCATCTGCTGCGCGCGCAACCACTGTGTCGTAGCGCCAATCACCGTGGTCATCGGTGAATATTTCAAGTGGCTCAACGAGATGCTCAATGATGCCAATCTCTTCAACCGCTTCACGGATTGCTGCTTGCTGAATAGTTTCGTGCGAATCACGTGCGCCACCTGGAATGCCCCAGGTATCACCGTTATGTACCCACGGCGCACGGTGTTGGAGCAGTGCGCGGCCATCACGGACGAGAAAGAGTCCAGCGGCGCCATGCAGACCCCAATGTTTCGAACCGCATCGACACTGCACCCAGCCATCGCCATCTCTATGCACAGTCGCTAGTTTTTCACACTAACGTGGTTTTCGCGCAGTTAACAGAGTGTTGTTTTCTTATGGTGCGCTATGCGGAAATTGCTAGCGCTCATTCTCTTTTTAAGTATCACTATTACGACCTTAGAGAGCGCGCGAAGTGAATGCATTAATCAAGTGTGCGTCGAAGTTTCAAGTGATCCGACTACTAATCAGATCATTATCACCGCTAATAAACCGGGAAGTTCGACAACGCATTCGCCAACTCCACGACCGCGGCGTACATCGATTCGAAAACCCACTCTGCCAAAACCTACTCTGCCAAAAGCATGGATTCCTTGGTTGCCACGAACCAGTTCACCAACTCCACGTCCTCATCGAACGTATAAAAAAGTAAGTACTGCAGCGTTAGCAGAACGTTTTACACAATTAATACCGCAAGGCGCCATTCATGTTCAACCAGTCGATCCACTTTTAGTTAATGAGCCAGTCAATTTCTGGAGTGATGTTCCCAACGAATTTGCCTTTAACGCTCTCGTACTTGGCGTTGCAGTAAGAGTAAAACTCAAACCATCTTTCACATGGGAATTTGGTGATGGTGCTACCGACATCGAATCAGGACGAGGAGCGCCTTTTCCATTAGACACTGTCCACCACCGCTATTTAGCGCGGGGAGCCAAGAGCGTAAAACTTCATATTTCTTGGTCTGGCACGGCTTGGATTGAAGGGGTTCCAGCGCCAATTCCAGGCGGATTAATTACACATACTGCCACTCGCAATCTTGAAATCTTTCCGGCTCACACTTTCTTAGCTCGACACTGAATTAAAAACGAAAGGGAAATGCATGACAACTCTTACCTCACCACACGATCTCATGGCAGCAGTGCCGTTTTTACTTGGATATCAACCACTCGATTCAATCGTCATCATTACATTGAAAGATGATGCGGTCGGAATGGCGATGCGAATCGATTTTCCAGACGATATCGATCCAGACCTGATCGACTCATTTATCTCTCATCTGGAACGCGAAAATGCGGAATCGGTACTTCTGGTTGCTTATGTCCCTGATCATATTTTCGATTGCACACCACTGCTGACGGCGATTTCCGAAGCGTTGGAATTACGAAGCATCTCTCTCCGTGAATCGCTCATCATCCAAGCCGGCCGATGGCGTTCAACGCTTTGTAGTGATCTCGAATGCTGTCCGCCAGAAGGCAGTCCAATACCTGAATTTAAAGAATCACGAATTGCCGCTGAACAAGTTGCGCAAGGAAGACCATTACCGTTTGAAGGCATTACCTCGCTCATTGCATCAATTGCCGGTCAAGCGACTCCGATATCAATCCTCAATGAATTAGAACGTCTCGCCCCCATCGATTATGCGCTCGATGCACAGCCATTTCAACAAGAAGGCGTTACTGCACTCAACTCATTCCTCAATAAATTTTCAGAAAAACCAATATTTTCAGAGAAACTAGAAAGCGATTCTTCTCAGATAGCGCTCGTTCTTATGCGGTTAAAGGATTTACAAGTACGAGATTACGCCTTGGGCATCGTCAACTCTGAGAATATTGATCGCTATTGGTCTGCCTGGCGATGGCTCTTAACAATTGCTCCAAAAAACTTTATTGCCCCTGTCGCGTCGATTTTCGCTGCAATCTCTTATGAACGAGGCGATGGCGTATTGGCACAACGCGCACTCGATCGCGCTTTTGCCGACGAAAAGGAGTACCCACTTGCGCTCCTCTTACGAAGAGTTTTCACTGCTGGTTGGCCACCTGAGATGTTTGCCACAATGCGAGCCGAACTCCATCCGAAAATCGCCCAGACAATCTTCGGGGAGAATTTGGGAGTAGCATAAAAACCTCTTTGACCATTGAGGTTCATACGAAACGGAGATCGCTGTGATTGTTGGAGTTCCGAAAGAGATAAAGAACAACGAATTTCGTGTAGCGATTACGCCAGCAGGCGTCCGTGAATTTGTTAAATCTGGTCACACCGTTCTGATTGAACAAGGTGCAGGTCTTGGTTCAGCACTTTCTGATAGTGAATACCAAGCCCAAGGTGCTCAAATAGTTGCCAGCGCTGATGAAGTGTGGCAGAAATCAGATTTAGTTTTAAAAGTTAAAGAACCAATTGCTGCTGAATATCCGCGGATGCGTAAGGGACAAGTTCTCTTTACTTACCTTCATCTTGCTGCTTCCCGTGAATGTACTGATGCGCTTATCAAGAGCGGTATCACTGCAATTGCTTATGAAACTGTTGAAGTAGATGGAGCGCTTCCGCTACTTGCACCGATGAGTGAAGTTGCTGGACGTATGTCAGTTCAAGTTGGTGCAGCCGCACTTCAGAAGAGCAATGGCGGTCGTGGCGTTCTCCTTGGTGGCGTGCCTGGTGTTCGCCCAGGAAAAGTTGTTGTCTTAGGTGGCGGCGTATCTGGAATCGCGGCGGCAACTATCGCGCATGGCATGCGAGCAGATGTCACAGTTCTCGATGTTAATCAGAAGAAATTGACGGAAATTGACCATCTCTTTGGCGGAACTGTTACGACGTTGATGTCGAACTTGCATGAGATTGAAGTGCAATG
This sequence comes from uncultured bacterium, assembly GCA_963978235.1. Lineage (GTDB taxonomy): Bacteria > Actinomycetota > Actinomycetes > Nanopelagicales > Nanopelagicaceae > UBA7398. The sequence continues at coordinate 7,336 of CAXBQM010000012.1, forward strand.
CCTGGATGCTGATCTTGTTATCGGAGCAGTCTTAGTTGCCGGCGCAAAAGCACCAAAATTAGTATCAAATGATCTAGTGAAGCGCATGAAGCCAGGGTCAGTCTTGGTTGATATCGCAATTGATCAAGGTGGTTGTTTTGAAGATTCGAAGGCCACAACACATGCTGAACCAACATTCCCAGTTCATAACAGCGTCTTTTATTGCGTAGCGAATATGCCTGGCGCGGTGCCAGCTACGTCAACCTATGCACTCTCAAACCAAACCTTGCGATATGCCCTCGCGCTTGCGAATAAGGGTTGGCGTGAAGCGCTGAAGCAGGATGCGCACTTAGCGCTCGGACTTAACGTGCATGAAGGAAAGGTTTATTACGAAGCGGTTGCCAAGGCGCACGGTTTGGAATCTGCCACTCTCTAATCAGCGTGAAGTAATCGCTAGCAAGTAGTTTGCATTCGTTCTGACTTTTCTTTATCTTTCTCCCAGGTCATGAGTTCCAGGTTTTAGCCCCGGCTTACTGGACGGCAACCCTCCACCACGGTGGGGTGCTCCGGGTGAAGACCAGATCGACTGCAAGGCGCCGTCGATAAGCGTGGGTCTGAAATCCAGGCCCCCTTTTAGGGGAGGTAATTCGTGTCATCTTTTTCCGTAACTAATGCAGAGTTTGAAACGCGCCAAATTCACGCGGGACAAATTCCTGATCCAACAACGGGTGCACGCGCGCTTCCTCTCTACCAGACCACTGCATATCAATTCCGCGATACGCAACATGCAGCAAATCTCTTTGGTTTGGCAGAGTTGGGAAATATTTACACGCGCATTATGAATCCAACGCAAGATGCTGTTGAACAGCGAATTGCATCACTTGAAGGTGGCGTCGCCTCTCTTCTTGTTGCATCAGGTTCTGCCGCAACAACATTTGCCATTCTCAACGTTGCCGAAGCAGGCGATCACATCGTTTCGTCACCATCGCTCTATGGTGGAACGTACAACCTCTTTCACTACACCCTGCCAAAATTCGGTGTCGAAGTAACATTCGTAGAAAATCCAGATGATCCAGAATCGTGGAAGAAAGCAGTTCGCCCAAATACCAAAGCGTTTTTTGGGGAGACTATCGCTAATCCCAAGAATGATTTATTGGATATTGCGGCCGTGGCAAAAGTGGCTCATGAAGTCGGCGTGCCATTAATTGTTGATAACACAGTGGCAACGCCATTTTTAATTCGTCCGATAGAACACGGCGCAGATGTTGTGGTGCACTCTGCGACTAAGTTCTTGTCTGGCCATGGCAATGCTGTGGTGGGTGCAATTGTGGACTCTGGAAAATTTGATTATGCCCAGTATCCAGATCGCTTTAAGAACTTTAATCAACCAGATCCGAGCTATCACGGTCTGGTCTATGCCCAAGCACTTGGCGTTGGCTCTGCATTTGGTGCCAACTTGGCGTACATCTTCAAGATTCGTCTCACGCTACTTCGAGATATTGGAGCAGCGGTATCGCCATTTAATGCTTGGCTCCTTGCGCAAGGACTTGAAACTTTAAGTCTGCGCATCGAACGCCACGTTGAGAATGCCAAAGCGGTAGCGACTTGGCTAGAAGCGCATCCACAAGTTGCCAAGGTGAATTACGCATCGCTGCCTTCGAGTAAGTGGCATGCGCTGGCGAAGAAATATTCGCCAAAAGGAAGCGGATCAGTTCTCTCTTTTGAGTTAAAGGGTGGAATTGAAGCTGGAAAGAAATTTATTGAAGCGCTCAATATTTTCTCCCACGTAGCCAATATCGGTGATGTTCGCTCGTTGGCAATTCATCCAGCTTCCACAACACATTCGCAACTCTCGCCAGATGAACAACTCACGGCAGGTGTCACTCCGGGATTGGTGCGTTTGAGTCTTGGTATTGAAAATATCAACGACATCAAAGCTGATCTTGAAGCCGGATTTGCTGCAGCGAAGTAATTGAAACTCTCTTATGTCGCAGGATAAAGATCGTCGAGTTACCGGGGCGTGGTTGGAAGACCATGATCCCGGTGATCGTCGTTTCTTAAATATCGGCGACCTTTTACTTGAATCGGGTGAAGTGCTTCCGAATGTAACTATTGCGTATCAAACATGGGGCGAATTAAATCCTGATAAAAGCAATGCGATATTGATTAATCATGCGCTCACGGGTTGGTCAGATGTGCCTGGTTGGTGGCCACAGATGGTTGGGCCTGACCTTCCATTTGATACCAATAAATATTTTGTTATTTGTCCCAATGTCATTGGTGGGTGCCAAGGTTCTACTGGGCCTTCGTCGATTGCGCCGGACGGAAAACGATGGGGATCGCGATTTCCATCGCTCACAATTCGTGACATGGTTAATGCCGAACTTGCGTTGACCGCTGCGTTAGGAATACCTGGTTACATCATTGCGGTTGGCCCATCACTAGGTGGAATGCGATCGTTGGAATGGGCGATTCAACATCCCACAAAGATTGGGGCTATTTGCACGATTGGTTCCTCAGCCGTGGCAACAGGTGATCAAATTGGAACCGCTTCAACTCAAATTCATGCAATTAAGGCAGATGCGAATTTCAACAACGGTGATTACTACGAACAAGAGCAAGGCCCGATTCAAGGAATGGGGATTGCCCGCAAGATTGCACATTTAACGTATCGAACCGAAGCAGAGATGGATGTTCGATTTGGCCGTGAACTACAAGGTGATGACACCGGTCGCTACGCGGTCGAGTCGTATCTCGACCATCAAGCAAAGAAGTTACAGAATCGTTTTGATGCCAATACCTACATAATCCTGACCGATGCGATGAACTCCCATGATGTCGGCCGCGACCGAGGTGGGGTAGAGGCAGCGCTCAAGACAATCGAGATTCCAGTTGTCGTGGTTTCTATTGATACCGATCGGCTCTTCCCACCTCGACTTCAGGTTGAGATTTCTGAGCTCACACCTACGGCTTTGCCAGTAAAAACGATCTCATCGCCCTTTGGCCATGATGGATTTTTGATTGAAGTGGAGTCGGTAGGCGCCATTATTCGGGAGACAATCGAGTTGGGCAGTAAAACTCGAGCCACGGTCTCCATATCTGGCTAATGTGGCGCGCAAATACCCTGTGGACAATTTATAATATAGCCACGCCACATAGCCCAAAAAGCTAAACGGCTAACTGGCAGTACTCCTGGTGAACTAGCACCAGAAAAAACAAAGGATGATTTGTGGCTGTAGTTCGTGCGCTCAAAAACAGTAAGAAGACTGTTGCAGCAAAGAAGAGCGCGAGTAAAAAGCCTGCAAAGAAAGCGCCGGCTAAAAAAACTCCAGCGAAAAAAACACCGGCCAAAAAAGGCACTGGTCCACGTCGATTTCCAACAAAAGCAGAGTTAGAAGCGCTCAAGGCACAACGTGAAGCGGAAGCGTCAAAACCAAAAGGTCCGCGCCGATTTCCTACTAAGGCTGAACTAGAAGCGATGAAAGCGGCGCAAGCCGGAACGCCAGTTGCGCCACAGAAAGTTGATGCCGCCGGTAAAAAAGTTGTCACAAAGATTGATGGCGAAGATGTCGAATTAGAAGAAGTTGAATTAGAAGATCTCGAATCACTTGTATCTGAAACTCCTGAAGAAGGTACAGAAGAAAAATCTGAAGTTCGCGTTGTTAATTTAACTGAAGAGACTCAAAATGAAGAGAACGCCTTCACACTAAAAGATTCGGAAGAAGATGACGCTCCGGCTCAAACTGTTCTCACAGCAGGCGCTACCGCTGATCCGGTTAAAGATTATTTGAAACAAATTGGTCGCGTCGCTCTTCTCAATGCTGAACTTGAAGTTGAACTAGCAATGGCAATCGAAGCTGGACTCTTTGCTGAAGAAGCGCTCTCTTCTGGTAAGAAAGAAGTAAAAGTTGGTGCGCGATATGAAGCTGTCGATAAGCGCATGAAGAAAGAGTTGGAAGAACTCGCTGCAATTGGACGACGTAAAAAGAACCACTTGCTCGAAGCAAACCTTCGTCTGGTTGTTTCGCTCGCAAAGCGCTACACCGGTCGAGGCATGCTCTTCCTTGATCTCATTCAAGAAGGAAACCTCGGTCTTATTCGAGCAGTAGAGAAATTCGATTACACCAAGGGTTACAAGTTCTCGACATATGCGACCTGGTGGATTCGCCAAGCGATTACTCGTGCGATGGCAGACCAAGCCAGAACAATCCGTATTCCAGTTCATATGGTTGAAGTCATTAATAAATTGGCTCGTGTACAACGACAGATGTTGCAAGATCTCGGTCGCGAACCTACGCCAGAAGAACTTGCTAAGGAACTAGATATGACGCCTGAGAAGGTGGTCGAAGTTCAGAAATATGGTCGCGAACCGATTTCTCTTCACACCCCACTTGGTGAAGAGGGCGATTCAGAATTCGGCGATCTCATCGAAGACTCTGAGGCAATCGTTCCTGCGGATGCTGTCTCGTTCACACTTCTACAAGAACAACTTCACTCAGTGCTCGATACTCTCTCCGAACGTGAAGCGGGCGTCGTAGCGATGCGCTTTGGTCTTACAGATGGCCAGCCAAAGACACTGGATGAAATCGGCAAGGTTTACGGCGTCACTCGTGAACGTATCCGCCAAATTGAGTCTAAGACGATGTCCAAACTACGCCATCCATCACGATCACAAGTACTTCGCGATTACCTAGATTAGGAGCGAGAAATGTCAGATCGAGTGCGAATCAGAATTAAACCAAACGGTTCAATTCGCGTAACCGGCACCGTCGATATCGTTGATGCCGAAGGAAATATATTAGAGACCAAGACTGATTTTTCACTCTGTCGATGTGGTCATTCGAAAGATAAACCATGGTGCGATGGTTCCCACAAAGAAGCAGGGTTCCAAGCCGCCGGAAATTAATGGCGTGAATTCCCATGAATAAAAGTTTGTGGGCTGAAGGATTTACCTCTCAACAATTTCCGCCACTTGCAGAAAATCTTGAGTGTGATGTCGCCATTATTGGCGGTGGACTTTCTGGCTTATGGAGCGCCTTTCATCTACTTAAAGTAAAACCGGAACTCAAGATTGCTCTCTTTGAAGCCCGCCATATTGGTTACGGTGCAAGTGGGCGAAATGGTGGTTGGATCTCAGCGGATTATCCGGTGTACCGATCAACTCTGGAAAAACGTCATGGAAAAAACGTTGCCGATTTAGTTTTTGCATCGCTCAAAGAATCCATCGATGAGATTGGAAACTTCGCGAACCACCATGCGCCAAAAGCTGGATTTGTTAAAGGCGGCACTGTGATGTTTGCTCGAAATAAAGCGCAAGAAACGCGATTGAAATCAGGGATTGACGATGAACACCAATGGCTAGACCGCGATGAATTAAATGCAATTATTCGAGTAGCGGGCTCTCGGGGTGGTCTTCACAATGAGCACTGCGCAAGTGCAAATCCAATGCAACTTGTTCTGGGGTTGGCGAAATTTCTTTCCGGAAAGATTTCAATCTACGAGGGGTCAACCGCCTCGGAAATAGCGCCCCACATGTTGGCTGTGAACGCGTCGGTAGTGAAAGCGCCCATCATCATTAATGCCACTGAAGTTTTCCGTAGCGCACCCCGAGAGCAGATACCGCTTTACTCATTAATGGTTGCTACTGAACCGCTCACAGAATCACAATGGCAAGAAATTGGTAATTCTCGAAGAGCAACATTTGCAGAAGGTTTACATCTCATTAATTACGCCCAACGAACCCCGGATAATCGATTAGCGATTGGTGGGCGAGGGGCTCGCTATCCTTTCGGCTCGCGTAAAAGTAGCGAGATTGAAAACTCTGCGCAGGTACATCAATCAATTAGAAAATTAGCGCAATCCTGGTTTCCGCAAATTTCGGATATGAAATTTACTCATGCCTGGGGTGGCGCGGTTGCCATTACTCGTGATTGGGAACCTTATGTTCGTTGGGATCGCGAATTTGGTTACGGAATTATTGGTGGCTATGCCGGCGATGGCATGACGATGACTTACCTCGCCTCAAAAGCGCTAGTTCAAGAGATTATTGATGGCACCGATGATATTCGCGGATTGCATTTCATTAACCGACGCTCTCGCAATTGGGAGTTGGAACCTTTGCGATATGCAGCAATTAATACTTTGGTGAAATTGAGTGATATTGCAGATTACGAAGAGAAATTAACGAATCGACCAAGTCTCTTGAGTCGAATTATTGAACCGCTGATCCTTCGTTAAGTCGCGCAGTCTGATCATCAATCTTTGACGCTGCGTTCTTGAGTCCTTCTGCATACTCTTTTGCATGGTGACCGCAGAAAAGAAGTTCTAGACCTGAAAGGAGAACAGCGCGTACATACGCTTGTGCGCCGCAGCGATCACAACGATCTACTGCATTGAGTGGTGTGGTCTCCAGCATTACTTGGTTGGTCACGTCGCTCACAGTCCTTTCGCTCTTCTTTCTACTCGCCCTAACGTGCTCGTACTGATCAGTGGTGCAGATACTGCAGGTGGAACATCAAACCATGCCGGAGATATTCCCCGCTCGCTGAAATACTTTTTTCTTTCGTAATTCCGAAGATTTTTCCGCATGAAATCGGGGATTTTCAAAAGTCTCGACATTTTCACAGCCTATTCGGCGCGTACGACAAGGTATTTCAGCAGTCGCAGTTACCCTTCGACACCGTGACTTCATCTCAAAATTTGGACCAGAGCGAGAGCGTAGAGAAGAGCTATACCGCAAAAGACCTCTCGGTTCTTGAAGGTCTTGATGCAGTTCGCAAGCGCCCCGGTATGTACATCGGTTCAACCGATGGTCGCGGCTTAATGCACTGTCTCTGGGAAATCATCGATAACGCAGTTGATGAATCACTCGCTGGTTATTGCAAGAAAATTGAAATTAATTTAGAAAAAGATGGCTCGATTGAAGTCCATGATGATGGCCGAGGAATTCCAGTAGATAAAGAACCAAAGACTGGATTAACTGGCGTTGAAGTTGTCATGACCAAACTTCATGCTGGTGGAAAATTTGGCGGCGGTTCCTATGCTGCAACCGGTGGACTTCATGGTGTTGGCGCATCCGTTGTTAATGCACTTTCTTCGCGACTTGATGTCGAAGTTGATCGCGGTGGAAAAATTTATTGGATGTCATTTAAACGAGGCGTTGCGGGTATTTTCAATGGCGATGGACCAAACGCTGAATTCACACCGGAATCTGGCCTTCGAATTATTGGAAAAGTCTCGAGCAAGGTAACGGGAACGCGCGTTAAATGGTGGTCAGATAAACAAATCTTCTTAAAAGATGCTTCCTACGATCTCGAAGAAATCTATACCCGCGCCCGACAAACCTCGTATTTAGTACCTGGCCTCACTTTGATCGTCAACGACAATCGAACAAGTACAAAAACTTCAGAGACTTTCTTTCATAAAGGCGGTATCTCTGAATACTGCCATTTCATTCAAACTGACGATCCCGTTGGCGATGTCATTCGTTTAACTGGGAAAGGGCATTATCAAGAGACGGTGCCGGTCCTCGATGAGAAGGGCCATTTAGAACCTACTGAAGTAGAGCGCGATATGGATGTCGATATCGCAGTGAAGTGGGGGAATGGCTATGAAACAAATGTCAGATCGTTCGTCAACATTATTGCCACCCCTAAAGGCGGCACCCATGTTCAGGGTTTTGAACGCGCATTGACCAAAGTCTTTAATGATTTCCTTCGCTCAACGGGAACTCTCAAGAAGAATGAACAAGATGTCATCAAGGATGACATTCTTGAAGGGTTAACTGCGGTCGTCACCGTTCGAATGCAGGAACCGCAATTTGAAGGTCAGACCAAGGAAGTTCTTGGAACTCCAGCCGTTACGAAAATTGTTACCCAAGTTGTTCAAGATGAGTTGAAAAAATTCTTCACCACCACAAAACGAATCGATAAAGCAAATGGTCGACTTATTTTGGAAAAAGTTGCCAATGCGTCGCGGACGCGCATATCGGCAAGAGCCCACAAAGAATTACAACGACGGAAAAATGCGCTGGAAAGTTCTTCACTTCCTGCCAAACTCTCTGATTGTCGATCTGAAGATGTCAATCGAACCGAACTTTTCATCGTTGAAGGTGAGTCAGCCCTCGGCACAACGAAAGCGGCGCGAAATTCGGAGTTCCAAGCAATTCTTCCGATTCGCGGAAAAATTCTTAACGTTCAGAAAGCTTCGCTCTCGCAGATGCTCGACAACGCCGAATGTGCATCCATCATTACCGTTATTGGCGCAGGTTCTGGAAAATCTTTCGAACTCGCAGATGCTCGCTATGGCCGGGTTATCTTGATGTCAGATGCTGACGTAGACGGCGCACATATTCGCTGCCTTCTTCTCACGTTGTTGTATCGATACATGAAACCGCTGATTGATGATGGTCGGGTATTTGCGGCAATTCCGCCATTGCACCGCATTGATGTTCTCGGTGGCGGCGGTAAAAAAGGTGAAGTCTTCTATACCTATTCCGATGATGAGATGAAGAAGTTGTTAGAGCAATTGAAGAAACAAGGAAAGCGTTGGAAAGAGCCGATTCAGCGGTACAAAGGCCTTGGCGAAATGGATGCCGATCAACTCCGCGAAACGACCATGGATCCTGATCACCGCACACTTCGCCGCATCACCATTAAAGATGCCGCTCAAGCAGAGAAAATGTTTGAACTACTCATGGGCAATGAAGTTGCGCCTCGTAAGGACTTTATTGCTACCGCAGAGATTGATCGAGAGCGAATCGACGCTTAAGCGATTCGTGTACGTCGCGGCGTCGCAAACTTCTTAGCGACATCCGTTAACTCGTCTGAAACAGCTTTTCGTAGCGCCTCATCGCTTTTGAGAAGTGCGGTAAGTGAGGAGATAGTCGCCTTCAATTGTTTCTGCTCAGTATCAAGTTCAATTTTGGACATCTTGGTGAGGCGACGAAGTGGCATATCGAGAATATAAGTCGCCTGTTCATCGTTAAGTTTGAACGCTTTAATCAGCGCAGCCTTTGCTTCTGCCGCATCATCGCTGCCGCGAATTAATTTCACGACTTTATCAATATCAATAATCGCTTTAAGTAAACCATCGACAAGATTGAGCCGCTCTTGTGCCTTCTCTTTACGATAGGTAGAGCGACGAGTGACAACTTCAATGCGATGGGCAATAAATACTTCGAGTAACTCCTTGAGACCAAGAGTCTTTGGTTTTCCGTCAACGAGCGCTACAGCATTGATGGAAAATGCATCTTCTAGTGGTGAGAGGCGATAGAGATTTTCAAGAACGGCTTCAGGTTCAAATCCATTTTTGAGCTCAATAATGACGCGCGTGCCACTTTGGCCATCAGTAAGGTCAACGATGTCAGAGATTCCTTGAATCTTTTTTCCCTTAACTAAATCTGAGATCTTTTCAACGACTTTTTCTGGTCCAACTCCGTACGGAAGTTCAGTGATGGTGATGCCCTGTTTTCTGGACGTTACTTTTCCAGTCTCTACTGTTGCGCGCACTTTGAATGCGCCTTTGCCACTTTCATATGCTTCGAGAACACCTTCTTTTCCAATGAGTTCACCACCGGTTGGAAAATCTGGGCCAGGAACGAATTTCATTAATTGTTTGAGCGTTGCTTTCGGGTTTTCAATTAAATGTTTTGTCGCTTCAATTACTTCACCCAAATTGTGAGGCGCCATATTTGTCGCCATACCGACAGCGATGCCGGTTGTGCCATTCACCAAGAGATTGGGAAATGCCGCAGGAAGAACGAGCGGTTCAAGTATTTGGCCATCGTAATTCGCACCAAAATCAACGGTGTCCTCATCTGCTTCATCGACCATTAACATCGCAGCGTTTGCTAATCGCGCCTCGGTATAACGCATCGCGGCAGGACCAGCATCGAGTGAACCAAAGTTTCCATGGCCGTCAATGAGCGGCAGACGCATTGAAAAATCTTGTGACATACGAACTAATGCGTCATAAATTGCACCATCACCGTGCGGATGCAATTTACCCATTACTTCACCAACAACGCGCGCACTCTTTACGTGGCCTTTCTCAGGACGAAGTCCCATATCAGCCATCTGGTGCAAGATTCTTCGGTGAACTGGTTTTAAACCATCGCGGGCATCAGGAAGTGCGCGTGAATAAATTACTGAATAGGCGTATTCAAGAAATGAATCAGACATTTCTGACGAGACATCAACATCGACAACCTTTCCTGGATGTTCGCCAGGTTTTGGTCCAACATTTTTTGTCTTCTTCTTCTCAGCCACGGGTGGATTCTGCCAACCTCACATGTAAAAACTAGGGAGCGACGTGCGGGCGAGCTCCGATAATTGCCACACATTCAGCGGCATATTGCGTGGCATTGGTGAGTGCAGTTGAAAGATCACGTGATTTCATCCACGATGCAATAAATCCGGCAGCAAATGCATCGCCAGCGCCAGTTGTATCTTTGACATCAGCAGGATGTGCGGGAATTGAGACAACATCGCCGCCCTCTGTATGAGTAATTCTTGTTTGAGCAATTGCACCATCGGCGCCAGTTTTAATCACAACGCAAGGAACTTTTTTGAGTAGTGCGGTCAGTGCGCTTTCTGCGCTCGTGGCCCCAGAGAGAAACTCTGCTTCAGAACGATTGAGAATCATGACATCTGTGAGTTTTAATATCTCATCAAGACCTTCTTTGCCGCGAAAATTCATAGAACCTATTGAGGCCGGATCAAAAATAATCGGAATGGAATGTTTATTTATTTCTTTCGCCATCTCAATGACACCAGGACGTGATGTGGGATTGAGGAATGAATATCCGGAGATGTAGGCAACAGAGATTCCCGTAAGTGACGGCAAATCTTTTAACGAAAGCCCGGCGTTTGCACCGGAATCGGGAAACATGGTGCGTTCACCTTTGCTGTCGACAAGTGAAATGACGACGCCGGTATGAATTCCTTCAATTGCTTCAGCGTTATGTTCTACGCCAAATGCATCGAGTTCTCGAATGAGCGCATCGCCGGCAGTGTCTTTTCCGACTCGAGTAACGAGAAACACTGGCACCTTTTTCGATCCCAACCAGGTGGCCACATTCCCGCCCGTTCCACCGCCATGTGTTGAGATATGCGCCTGGGTATCAGATCCATAAGTAATTTCTGTACGTAACAACGCGACAACATCTAGTGCGAGATCTCCAATACAGAGAGCTTTCATAAATGTGCAGCAACTGCAATCTGAGCAGCGAGGCGAGAATTTTCTTTAATGATGTCGATATTAACGCGAAGTGATTCACCTTTACTCTCGGTATGAAAATACTCCAAGAGAAAAGGTGTCACTAATTTGCCAGAGATATTTCGCTGTCGAGCAGCAGTTAATCCCGATGTGAGGAGTGATTCATGAAGTGCGTGGTCCATCTCGTTTTCGACTGGTTGCGCAACAATTAATGCGGCGTTATCCGTACCCAATTCTTTCCTGGAGCGAAGCAGAGCAGCAATTTCCGCTGGGCTTTCACACCGATGTTCAACGGAATAGCCAGAGTTCTTTAAATAGAAACCAGGGAATGAATTCGTTTGATACCCAACAATCGCAACACTGAGCGTTTCTAGCCGCTCCAGGGTCGCACCAATATCGAGAATTGATTTTGCGCCAGCGCAGACAATGGTCACGGGAATTCTCGAAAGCGCAGTTAAGTCGGCCGATTCATCCCATGTCTCTTGTGCACCTTGATGTACGCCACCTAAACCGCCGGTCGCAAAGAAGGAAATGCCAGAATGATGCGCCAGGTGTGCCGTTGCCGCAACGGTAGTAGCCGCTGATTTTTTTTGAGCAGCAAAAACTGCAAGATCGCGAGTAGTTGCTTTGTGAATATCGGTGCTTTGTGCAATTCGTTCCAGTAATTCATCAGTTAAACCAACGTGAACGTTGCCATCAATCATGGCGATAGTTGCAGGCGTCGCACCAGCCGATCGCACAATTGCCTCAACATCTCGCGCTACTTCAAGATTGGTGGGGCGAGGTAAGCCGTGACTAATAATTGTTGATTCCAACGCAACTATCGGAGTTCCCAGATCGAGAGCTTTCCTCACTTCTGGTGAATAAATCGCCATATCGCGAAGGCTAATGGAAAGATAGCGAAGTGACCTATTCCTTAGCTGACCTGTCTCAATCGGTCTTTCACTCACTAGGTCTTCCACATACTCATGATCCACTCGCATTAGGAGAGAGTCCGCAACAGCGAGAATGCATTCTCCTCGTTGACGGTTTAGGGATGAATGCGCTGGAGAATTACAGCGCTTTACCAATAATGAATCAATTAAAACTTACGCGTGAGCTTCAAAGTAATTTTCCATCCACGACTGCGACAAGTCTGGCGACGCTTGGTACAGGTCAATTGCCAGGAGTACATGGCATGTTGGGATACACCGTGCGAGTTCCCCGAAGTGGCGAGCCAGGGCGACTCTTGAATGCACTTCGCTGGGATGAGCGAGTTGATCCAGTGATGTGGCAGAACGTGCCGACACTTTTTGAGCGAGCTGCTAACTCCGGAATCACTGTGTCACATGTTGCTGCCAAACGTTACGAAGCAACTGGCTTTACCCAAGCCGCACTTCGTGGCGCGACGTATAGAGGTGCAAACATTATTGATGAATTAGTCGCGCAGAGTTCGCTTGCATTACAGAATGAGAAATCTTTCTGTTATCTCTATATCAATGATGTTGATGATTCATCACATAGCGATGGCATGGGATCAGAAAAATGGCATCTTGCTATGGCCAAAACGAATGAATTAATTATGCGATTACTCTCAGATTTGCCCAACGGAGTGCGATTATGGATTACGGCAGACCATGGCATGGTTAACAGAAAAGATGCAGTTGTTATCGGAAAAGAGAATGACCTACTCACTGATGTCACTTTGCTTGGAGGGGAGCCACGAGCGCGTCATATCTATGTTCGAAACGGTGCAGAGGTGGATGTCAAAGATCGCTGGCAAGAATTCTTTGGTGAGCGGGCGGAGATACTCACCAAGTCAGAAGCGGTGGCTCGTAACTACTTTGGAGCAGTGGTCACTGAAGATTCACTCGATCGAATTGGCGATGTGATTGCCATTCCACATGGGGAACTCGTTTTAATTGAGCCGGATAAAGAGAAACAGC
>CAXBQM010000013.1:0-20438 GCA_963978235.1 uncultured bacterium
TCAGAACACATTGGTGGATTGCAATCGCTCGCATTCGATGTTCTTGATCTCTATACCGATACCGATGAAGCGAAAGAGGGCGGAAAAGCCTTTACCGAAAAGCGCGCACCAGACTTCAAGAAGTTTAGATAGCGCATCTCAGGAATGAATGAATCGCGACGCGATATCCGCGTAGGCGTATTTATCGCTTTTATTGGCATCTTTCTCTTTGCCCTCTCTGTTCCCATGACGAAGTGGGCGTTAGAAAGTTTTGATCCATTCTTTACTGCAACCGGAAGAGCGACTATCGCCGGCGTTATAGCGCTCTGCATCATGGCTATTCGACGCGAGAAGTTTGTGCGCAAAGATCTTCGACGACCACTGTTCTTCACTGCACTAGGCGCAGTATTTGGCTGGCCAATTTTGATTGCACTTGCACTGGAACGAACAACATCAGCACATGTCTCGGTGATTGCAGCGGTGATGCCGCTAGTAACTGCAGTTCTCGCGGTGGTGCGCCGACGACAACATGTGCCAACTCAATTTTGGGCAGCTGCGGTCATGGGAACTATTGGTCTCATTGTTTTCTCAATTACTCGCGCCGGAGTTGGAAACGCTGATCCCATTGCAGATCTACTTATTATCGGAGCAGTTTTCTTCTCTGCTTATTGTTATGTTGAAGGCGCAATTCTTTCTCGAGAAATTGCTGGCTGGAAAGTGAGTTCTTGGATTGTGCTGGTTGCACTTCCAATAAATATCGTGGCTTCGTTAATTATCTGGAGTAACACTCACACTCAACACACACTGACCGCAAAAGGAGTATTCGGTCTCTTCTATATAGGTGTGATCTCGATGTATTTTGGTTTCTGGTTCTGGTATCACGGATTAGCTAAAGCGGGAACAATACGTGGTTCGCAAGTACAACAATTACAAGCGCTGATGACGCTGTTCTGGTCCGCGATATTGCTCGGTGAAAAAGTCACTATCGCAACTGTTGCGGCAGCGCTCTTTGTTATCGGATGCGTTGCGTGGGCACAGATCGTTTCGTATCGATCGGCTCAGTAAGCGCTTTTGTTCTTCTCTTGATCTAGCGCGTAATTAGTAATCGTTGTACGAATATCCCAGAGTTCTGGGAAGAAGCAGAAGGAATTGAGCTTGCTCAAAATTTCTACTGGCGTCCCTTGAGTGCCTGAAACCTTCGCTCCAATACTGCGCTCCACCACTTTGAAATGACGATGGCGCCACAAAATTACGCGCTCATCAAGTTCAAGAAGGGCTTCGGCAAGTTGATAGAGGTCTTCATATTTACGGTCATTGAGGAACAAGGTGAGCAGATCAATACCTGCTTCATTGAGCAATCGAGTGAACTCTTTACCCAAGAGCGGGACGTTCTTTCGAACTCCGTTAAATCCTGGTGAATCAAAACCAGAACCATGTCCCAGCGCGCGCCGAACTTGTTGATAATCCCAGGGCGACATTTTTTCCAACATATCAAGCGCGTAATGACATTGGCGCATACAGAGAACGACGCGATCAATCATTCGAAGTGCAATTCGAATGTCATTCTTCTTCAGGCACGCTATTGCTTCGCCAACTTCACTAATAGCAAGTTTGAGCCAGAGTTCAGAAGATTGGTGGACCACCGCGAATAACAACTCATCGCGATGTTCCCATTCATCTGGACCTTTTTGCAGACTTAAAAGTTCATCGGTCCGAACATAATTTTCGTAATCGCTCTTAGCGCTACCTTCAAGAACTGGTTTTTTTGCTTCGCTCATACGTATGAGGATAACGGTAAATTATTAATCTTCAAGATTATTGGGTGCAGATCTACCATCTGGATAATACGCAGCCGATGGACTTCCTTCCGGGCGAAATACTCCAAGAATCCATACATCAGCTGGATTGGGATTGTGAATTGCATGGAGATAACGCGGTGCAACGTGAAATGCCGAACCTTTTTTTAGTTCTTGCAATGGATGATCACCGGTTTGTAGCCCACCGCGACCATTTACGATCATGCAAATTTCATCATATAAGTGGTAGTGCTCAGGCGCGCCAGATGTTGGGATAAAACCAACAAACATCGTGGCACCACGACTTGCTTGGTTCTTATCAAAAAGCACTTCAAATTCGCGATCTGACGATGCCGCTTGTTTATCTGCTGCTCCAAGTCTTGTGAAAACAATGCGCTTGGAGATATCAACATCTTTTACCAATCGTTTTGCCCACGGAGTTGCCGGGCCAGGAACATATATAACGACAACTGAGAGCGTACGTGTTGTCGAGAGTTTTATGCTCTCACCAGCAAGCACCATTGCGGCGCTTCCTTCTTTTACTGAAACATTTTGTGCCGGATTATTTTGATTGGTAAATGAAAATTCACCTTCGCCGCCAAGAATATAGAGATAGCGATCATTGCTATCGGCCACTAATTCATGTGATGCATTTTCAAGTTCAAACTGTCGTGCAAAGAGCGCTTCGGCATATGTACCGGCCGGAACAATCTCATAACATTCAACGCCGGCAGAAAGTTGGATTGGTGTAACGGTGCTTCGATCCCGAACTGTTCCTGGTGTGATGAAGTGAGTTGAGTTATCAGTGGACACATCAATAGCCTAGTAGGAGAAGTTGCCAACTTTCATTTGCGCAGTTAAGTTCGGCTCATGAGTAAACATCGTGGTTCTGCAATCTGGTCAGGTTCTGTTCCAACCGGCAAAGGTTCAATGAAATTTGGTCTTAACGGGCCAGAAGTTCCCTACAACCTCACCGCCCGCGTTGAGGAAGAGAAAGGAACAAACCCAGAACAGTTGATTGCTGCGGCACACGCAGGTTGTTTCTCGATGGCGCTCACAAGTATTTTGGAAGATGCCGGAATTAATGGCGCAGATGTCACCATCAAAACTGAAGTCACAGCAACGTTAGAACAGAAATCAGATGGATTTTGGATTACGACTCTGCATTTAATCTGCCGAGGTACCGTTCCTGGTATCTCCAATGAAGATTTCGTCACTCATGCTGAGCGAGCAAAGAAAACCTGTCCGGTTTCTAAGCTTTATTCATCGGCTGAGATAACTCTTGATGCAGCGTTGAATTAAACCAAACCTAATTACCGAAAGAACT
Source organism: uncultured bacterium (assembly GCA_963978235.1). Taxonomy (GTDB): domain Bacteria; phylum Actinomycetota; class Actinomycetes; order Nanopelagicales; family Nanopelagicaceae; genus UBA7398. The sequence goes on from CAXBQM010000013.1 coordinate 3,103, forward strand.
AAGCGAGCAGGTTTTTATTCTTAGCAATCGCTGCTAAACAGCGATCCATATCTTCGTAATTGTTATAAAAGTGTGGGCTAATTCGGAGATTATTGTCGCGACAGGAGACAACTACTTTCTCCTCGGCTAATTTTGCAACCATCTCATGATCATCGGTGCATTTCACTGCCAACATCGCGCCATGGTCGTGCTCTGGAGTTGCGAGTTTTCCGCCTAATTTCTTCACTCCCGCACGGAGATAGTTGTGCAGGTTAAGCGAGTGGTTATAGGAATTATCAATTCCCACTTTAAGTAGGAGCTCTACGCCAGCCTTCGCTGCATACAAACTTGGTACTGGTGGCGTTCCACCTTCGAAACGGCGCGCATCCCAGGTTGGTTCGTATTTGTAAATATCCATCTCAAAGATATCGCGAGCAGCAAACCAACCAGTCATGGTTGGAATAATTTTCGAATTGATATTTACTAAGAGAAAACCTAGACCAGGCATGCTTAAGAAATATTTAAGCACTCCACCAACCAGAAAATCCGCACCCAGTTCTTCAAAATTAATGGGGTAAGAACCACCAGATTGATATGCGTCAACAAGAACTGGAATTCCTTTTGAATGAGCAAGTTTTACTGCCGCTTTAATATCGGTCATCGCGCCATTGCGATAGCAGACATGTGTAATCGCTAGCAGCGCAGTTGCATCATTGAGTTCGGCATCAACTTTCTTAAGATCAAGAGTGTTGTCTGGTTCGGATGGAACGTGAACTACTTGTGCGCCGCGCAGCTCCTGTGCGTGTGAGATTTGGCCCATCGTCGGGAACTCAAGTCCGGTTGTGACAATTCGATTCTTCTTGCCGGAGAAATCCATTGCGCTCATGAGCGAGTTAATTCCGGCTGATGCCGAAGCAGTGAGCGCTACTTGTGTTGTCGAAGTTTTAAATGCTCGAGCTAACGCTGAGCGAACACCTTCTTGCGCCATGACCCATTCATCCCAGAGTGAGCCACGATCATCCATGCCATTCATGTAGTGATTCATTGCTGCTCGTACTTCATAGGAGAGCGCACCTTGCGAACAACTATTGATGTATGTCACCGAATCAAAAACCGGGAAATGATCGCGGTAGTGCAGAGATGTATCGAGTGCGTTATTAACGGTCATGGTTCAAGTCTGCCATGTCAGGAGCTAGGCATTAACCGCCCGCCATTAACGTCGAGGATGGTCCCCGTCATATATGAGGCAGCGTCGCTTGCTAAGAAGAGCACTGGTTGCACACATTCATTGATATCTGGCATACGTTTCAATGGAATGGCATTGAGTACTTCATTACGTTCATTTTCAGGTAGCGCATCAAACATTCCTTGAAGTCGACCAGTAAGAAATAGCCCAGGAGCAATTGCGTTCACGCGAATATTTTCTGGACCAACTTCTCGCGCGAGCCGCCTCGTTAATCCAAGAATTCCAGATTTTGCAGATGCATATGGAACTCCGGTGACCGGTGATGCACCACGACCACCGATTGATGAAAAAGTAATAATTGCGCCACCATTAACTTTCTTCATGTATGGAATCACTGCACGAGCACAATTAAATGTACCTTTAACGTTGACGTCGAGAACTAAATCAATATCTGCCTCTGTAATTTGATCAAGGTCTCGCGGAGTTCCCAACGATCCACCTGCAGCTGCAACCAAAATATCGATTCGTCCAAAGTTTGATGCGAACGTTGACATTGCTTCTTCGACGGCTTCTTGGTTACGTACATCGACAACTAACCCTTGGGCTTTTCCACCCCTCGCAATGAGAGCACTGACACTCTTATCCAGCGTCTCTTGATTGGTGTCGATGACGCCGACCATTGCTCCTTCGTCAACGAACGCAGACGCTATCGCCGATCCGATTCCGCCACTGCCACCGGTAATGATTGCGGCTTTACCTGCAAACCGAGCCTGCGTCATAGGGGTAACCCTAATCACTTTATCTGGCGCAGGTAAATCAAACGCCTTATTCTCACCTCTAATTACTCTTAAGACGCGTTAAGTACGTCAATACGAGTATTGGAAAAGTTGAGAGCGAGGCGAGCAATGAAGATTGTTTCTATCGGTGGTGGTGCAGCAGGTTTGTACTTCGCGATTTTGATGAAGAAACAAAATCCTGCGCATGAAATCACTGTCATTGAACGCAATCGTCCATACGACACATTTGGTTGGGGCGTCGTCTTCTCCGACTCAACTCTCTCAAACTTTGTTCGCGCCGATGAACCCACAGCTCGGGAAATTCTCGGTTCGTTTAATCACTGGGATGACATCGATGTTCGCATCCATGGCAAGAGCGTTATTTCAGGCGGACATGGGTTCTGTGGAATCGGTCGCAAGCGTTTACTTAATATTCTGCAAGAGCGCGCTGAAAAACTCGGCGTTAAATTAGTTTTCGAAACAAATATTGACGACGATCAAGCCGTTGCAGCTCAATACGATGCGGATTTGATCATTGCCGCTGATGGCATTAATAGCGCAGTAAGAACGCGTTACAAGGATTCATTCAAACCTGATATCGATACGCGCGTCTGTCGATTTGTCTGGCTTGGAACAAAGAAGATGTTTAAAGACTTCACATTTATCTTCAAAGAGACTGAGTTCGGTTGGTTCCAAGCACACATCTATCAATTCGATGGTGATACCTCAACATTCATTGTGGAAACTCCCGAAGAGGTCTGGCAGAAAGCTGGACTTGAACATATGAGCCAAGAAGAAGGAATCGCATTCTGCGAAAACCTCTTCAAAGAACATCTCGATGGTGCACCGCTATTGAGTAACGCTTCTCATCTTCGCGGTTCGGCAATTTGGATTAAATTCCCCCGCATCATCTGTGAGAACTGGATTCACTGGAACACTATTAATGGGAAAAAAGTTCCAGTCATTTTGATGGGCGATGCCGCACATACTGCGCACTTCTCCATCGGTTCTGGCACCAAACTTGCGATGGAAGATGCAATTGAACTTGCTCGTTCCTTTGAAACGTTGGCAAAAGCCGGTTCGACCACGAATATCGATGAAGTGCTCAAGACCTATCAAGATCTCCGCTCCGTTGAAGTTCTAAAAATTCAGAGCGCAGCGCGTAATGCCATGGAATGGTTTGAGCATCCAGTCCGCTACACGCATTTCCCAGTTGAGCAATTTAATTACTCGCTTCTGACTCGAAGTCAGCGCATCTCACATCAGAATCTGCGCATCCGCGATGCCAAATTCCTTGATGGCTACGAACGTTGGTTTGCCGAGAAAGCATTTGCTGATGCCGGTGTGCCACTTCCAAAAAATGGTAGCCAAGTACCACCAATGCTGACGCCATTTAAAGTGCGCGATGTTGTTTTAAAGAATCGAATTGTTGTCTCACCAATGGCGCAGTACTCATCGCACGATGGCGTTGCTGGCGATTATCACTTAGTTCATCTCGGTGCACGCGCAATGGGTGGGGCTGCCATGGTCTTTACCGAAATGACGTGTGTGACTGCTGATGCTCGAATTACGCCGGGATGTCCAGGGTTGTATACGCCAGAACACACTGCGGCGTGGAAACGAATAGTTGATTTCGTCCATACAAATTCTGACGCCAAGATTGCAGTACAACTTGGCCATGCCGGTGCAAAAGGCGCAACCAAACTTGCTTGGGAAGGTATTGATCAACCAGTTGAAAGCGGTGGTTGGCCATTGATCTCTGCCTCCGAACAACAATATTTGGCAGGCGTTTCACAAAAGTCCAAAGCAATGGATCGAAGCGATATGGATCGAGTGAAAGCAGATTTCGTTCGTGCAACCGAAGAAGCGAACAAAGCTGGATTTGATTGGCTCGAGTTGCACTGCGCGCACGGATATTTACTTTCATCATTTATTTCACCGCTCACCAATAAACGAACGGATGAATATGGTGGTTCGCTAGAGAATCGTCTCCGTTATCCACTTGAAGTTTTCAACGCCATTCGTGCCGTCTGGCCACAAGGAAAACCAATGAGCGTGCGTATCTCCGCGCATGACTGGGTTCCTGGTGGAATTACTCCACAAGACGCAGTAGAGATTGCGAAAGCATTTAAAGCTGCCGGCGCAGATGTAATCGACTGTTCGTCAGGTCAGGTTTCTAAAGAAGAGAAACCAGTTTATGGCCGTATGTTCCAGACACCTTTCTCAGATCAAGTTCGAAACGAAGCAAAGATTGCAACCATTGCAGTTGGCGCAATTTCCGAAGCAGATCATGCAAACACGATTATCGCTGCTGGTCGCGCAGATCTCTGCGCCGTTGCCCGTCCACATCTTGCTAATCCATCATGGACTCTCAATGAGGCCGCAAAAATTGGTTACCTCGATACTCGTTGGCCAAAGCAATATGTCTCGGCAAAAGTTCAACTCGAGCGAAATCTTGAACGAGAGAAACAATTAGCGGAAGCAGCGAAGAGCGCGATGAGCTATGAGGAAATTACTGCAAAATTTGGCGAAGTTTAGCGCCAGTTTCATCAGCTAACGCAGCCTGTCGAAGTTGTGCAATGCGTTCTGCGCTTTCGGTTGCATGTGATGTATGAAGTCGCTTCGCTTCATTAATGATGGAAGTGAAATTCTTCCAGCCATTCTTATGAGTATCGCCGTACCCTTTAATGACAGTTGCAGTCTCCGCTAGCTCGCACGCAAATGCATAATCAGCGCGGGCAACATCATTAACAAAAGTTAACCACTCATCAATTCGAACTTGCTCTGTTGTAAAACGAAGTGAACGTCGACGAATGAAGCGAAGTCGAGCGAGGGTATACAGCAAGAGATAACCATGAACTGATGTGGTCTGTAGTCGCATACCGTTCTTCGTCAGATTATTAATAAATTTCTGAACTGGAGCGGAATTCATAATTGCTCGACCAAAGAAAGTTGGCAAGGTGTCAGCAATTTCCTCTGCCATCGGATGGAGATACTCGCGAACTTGCATCATTTGATCATCAGCGATTTTCGCTTCTTTATTGACTCGACCAAAACGAGTTCGTCGAGTCTTTAAATCTGCAACTCGGATGGTGTCTTCATACGTCATCCAGAGCGCGGTATATCGCGCAACTTCATTGAGCAATCGGAACGTGCCATTACCTGCGACGTTTTCAACGGCAAGAGTTTTCGTAACTCGAGCAAGATACTCATCAGCATAAGTAACATCTTGGTAATCCGCACAACGTTTCACGCCATTGATCACCATGACGCGCGCTGGCGCAGGAATCTCAGCCTTTACTCGCTCTGCTTGAGCCTTAAGTTTTGGCCCCACCACACTTGCTGGATTATCAATAACTTTCAACTCTTCTTCTGGTGAAAGTCCTGGTTTGGTATCAGTTGGTTTAGGACCGATCGAAATAGAGACAGCTGATGAGCGAGGTTGCAATTCTGCTTGTGCAATCGCATACGCTTTTTCAAAGGCAACCAGCGAACTCTTTACGCCAACGCCACCACGTTCAATCGCTTTAATAAATTCGCCTTTTTCAAATGGTAATGAGTTACTTCCTGCAAGCGCACCAAAAAGCGCGGCCGAAATAACCGTGCCGCTCTCTTCGGCAACTTTTGCAAAGTTCTCAGCAACGATTCGCTTCGCTGCTTCTTGGCAGGCTGCAATAAGTTCTTCTGAACTAACACGACCGTCGCCCATCGCAGTACGTTCCTGCATTGAGTAGACACGATTGGTTGAGGCGATGAGAGTTGTAGTTTCTTTCGTAACAAAGCCACGGAATACTGCGCGCGATGCTTCCATTAATTCTGACGCAACAACAATGTCAACTTCACCAGGAGTTGGCATCACGCTAAGAATTGGTTCGCCTTGACCTTCGTTTTTGAAAAATTCTAAGTAATAAACGGTGGCACCAGTTCGTTGGGCAACGCCAGGCACTGATGTTGTCTGCGCCCAATAACCATTCTGTTCAGCCATATCAACGGCCCAATCAGCAAGCACGCCGCCACCTTCACCACCCATGGCAAGAACAGCCATCGTGATGGGGCGAGTTACTTTTGTCGATGAAGTATTAGACACTTGCGTGAATTCCAGAAAGTCGACGATCAATTCCGCGTTGCAGCGTTCCAATTACTGCACTTCGCACAACGCGCTTTGCTTTGTCCCATAGCGAAGGATTGCTGATGATCTCAGTTCGATAAAACGATGGACAGAGAACGGCAGCATGAGCGGCTTCGCCACAAAGTCCGCAACCCACGCAGGAATTGAGTACTGCCGCAACCGGATCTTTTCGCATGGGATCTGGGTTAGGCGCAATTGATAGGGAAGGACAACCATTAATTCGAATACATGAGTGATCACCGGTGCAGGTATCTGGATCAACGCCAAATCGCTCACGCACTACACGTTTTCCTTCTTTAATTTTCTTGGTCATCTCTGGTTTTTCGCGTCGCATGCGATTGAGCGTGCACTCACTCTGCGCAACGATCACTTTAGGACCTTTGATTTTCCCCGTGAGCGCTTCTTTAAAAGTTTCTCGCATCTCTGAGACTTTAAATGTATTGGTAACGGTCTTTGCCCACTTCACACCAATGCCACGTACAGCTTCTTCAATTGGATGTTTCGTTGAACGAATCACGTTATCTGCGCGAGATGAGAGAACATCTTGTCCACCTGTCGCTGCGCTATATGCATTGTCAACGACAACTGTTAAAACATCGCTCTCATTGAAAACTGCGTTACCAATTCCGCTCGTTAAACCGTTATGCCAGAAGCCGCCGTCGCCCATAAAAGCAATGACGCCGCGATCGGTATCTGCTGATTTAAATGCAGACGCTCCTGCTGATCCAAGTCCGTAACCCATTGTGGTTGCACCGATATTAAATGGCGGCAAGATCGAGAAGAGGTGACAACCGATATCGGCCGAGACGTGGTGTTTTCCAGTCTCACGTTCGGCAAGTTTGAGCGCAGTGAATATTGGACGTTCTGGGCAGCCGGTGCAAAATGATGGCGGACGACCATGAACTTTATCTGGGCCAATAATTGCCGGAATTGAATTTGGCTTGTCGCCAAGTGGTCGAACAACTACCGGAAGATTTCCTTCATTGAGTAAATGCGCGCCATGCTTTCGCACGAATTCCAAAATGCCTTTGGTGACAGATGCTGGCGTGTACTCGCCTGCTTTCGGTAATAAATCTTTGCCATGAAGTTTTGTCGGCACATCAGCGCGACGTAGCACGGCGTGAATATTCTGTTCAATGTAATCCGGTTGACCTTCTTCAACGAGCAGAACTGCTTTTTTGGACTTCGCGAACTCAATCACTTCATCATCAACGATTGGATACGTCACATTGAGGATATAGAGCGGAATCTTGCTATTTCCATAGACATCAGAGAGACCGAGAAGTTGTAGCGAGCGAATGACCGTGTTGTAGAGGCCACCTTGCAAAATGATTCCGAAATCTTCTGCTCCGTCATTGATAACTTCATTGAGTTTATTCTCTTTAATAAATTTCACTGCAGCTGGCCAACGAACATTGACCTTTTCCTGTTCGTGTGCGAATGATGCTGGTGGGAGAACAACGCGAGCGGCATCTTGTCGCGGATTATTTATCGCATCTGCCAATGTAAATTTCGGTCGCACGTTATCTTTCGCAGTGAACTTGCCGTGGATGTGGCAGGAGCGAAGTCGAAGCTCAAGCATGACAGGTGTATTACTTGCTTCTGAAAGTTGGAAACCTTTCTCGACCATATCGACGATCGCCGTGAGATTTGGTCGTGGATCAAGTAACCAAATTTGCGATTTCATCGCGAACGCATGTGAACGTTCTTGCATGATCGATGAACCTTCACCGTAATCTTCGCCGACAATTATTAGTGCGCCGCCAGTAACACCGCCTGATGAAAGATTTGCTAACGCATCAGAAGCGACGTTTGTTCCGACCGTTGATTTAAAAGTAATTGCGCCGCGAAGTGGGTAATGCACTGATGCAGCGAGCATCGCACCTGCGGTTGCTTCGGATGCGGAATTTTCAAAATGAATTCCAAGTTCGGAGAGAATTTCATGTGCGTCACCAAGCACATCCATCAAATGGGAAATTGGCGCGCCTTGATATCCGCCAACGTAGGCGACTCCTGATTGCAGCAGCGCTTTAGTGACGGCGAGAATTCCCTCGCCTGCAAATTCTTCGCCAGCGCCGATTCGAAGCTTCTCAACTTCGGCCGCAAACGAGCGTTCTGCCATGGTCTCTCCCCCTTGATTTCCGCTAATCCTCGCTCAACCTGTGAGCGATGTCTAGCCAAGAGCCCCTTGCCGAGATAACGAATTAGTGACAGGTTTTCCCCCACTGGTTATCGCCAACGTTAGGAGAATTATTAATGGCCGATCTCAAAGCACTTGCCAATGAACTTGTTTCGGGTTCGGTGCAAGTAATTGATCTCACAGCTCCGTTGCATGAAGGAACTCCAATTCTCGGACTTCCAGAACCAATGGGACAGACTGCAAAATTTAAATTAGAACTTATCTCTCAATACGATGATAAAGGTCCAGCCTGGTACTGGAACAACTTCCACACTGGTGAACACACCGGCACACACTTTGATGCGCCAATTCACTGGGTGACCGGAAAGAATCTCGATGACGTTTCCCAAGTTCCACCACAACGTCTCGTTGGCCCAGCAGTAGTTTTGGATTTCACTAAAGAAGTTGCAGCAAATCCTGATTTCTTACTTGATGTTTCCCATGTGCAAGCTTGGGAGAAAGCTAATGGCGCAATTCCAAAAGGCGCTTGGGTTCTCTTCCGCACCGGTTGGTCACAGTACGGTGAAGATCCAGCGAAGTTTGCGAACGCTGATGCAAATGGCCCACACACTCCAGGTCTTACTGTTGAGTGCGCTGACTACTTCGCAACCAAGACTGACATTCTCGGAATGGGTGTAGAGACAGTAGGAACCGATGCTGGTCAAGCATTTGGTTTCTCCACTCCGTTCCCATGCCATGGCATGTTCCTTGGCAACAACAAGTACGGTCTTACCCAACTTCGCAATATTGATAAGTTGCCAACAACTGGCGCAATTGTGATTGCTGCACCTTTGAAGATTGTTAAAGGTTCAGGAAGTCCATGCCGAGTCTTGGCGCTAGTCACGAAGTAATAATTACTAATAAAAAAACCCGCCGAGAGGCGGGTTTTTTTATTTACTTGTGAAAGTTCACTTCTTGCCTTTTACTCGCTCCTTTAATTGTTCGAGTTTGGTTGGCGTGGTTAAACGTTTCGCAACCAGATAACCAGAACCGCCACCTAAACCAGGTCCAGGGTGAGTAGAAGCGCCGATATGCCAGAGATTTTCAACTGGAGTCTTATGTCCAGTTGCTGCACTCAATGGTCGCCATGGCGCATATTGATCTACTCGACAATCGCCGGCGTATGGATCACCACCCACTAAGTTGGCATTCATCGCTTCAATTTCACGTGGCCCTAAGACAACTTTCGCCTTGATTGCAGAATATAAATTTGGAATCTGCTCTGCAATTTGAGCAAGCACACGATCTGCATATTTATTTAATCGCTCTTCATTCCATGTGCCATCACCGGGATCGATTTCATCTGCAAGATCACCTTTAATCACACGTGGGTTCTCTTGTAATTGAATCCACAAGATTGATGCACCAGCAGGTGCGCGAGATGGATCCATTGTTGTCGGTTGACCCACAACAATTGTTGGACGCTTCGGTAAATAACCGCGGTTTGCCGCATTAACTGATTCCGAGAGTGAATTCATTGAATCAACAATGTGCACGATTGCCACATCTTTAAGACGTGGGTCTGCTTTCCATTGTGGCGGTTCAGAGAGCGCTAAATGAATTTGGATTGCTGACCGACCATATCGATAAGCCTTTGCTGATGCTGACACTTCAGCCGGCACAGTCTCATGAGCAATGAGTTTTTGATACAACGCTTGGGGAGTTACTGAAGCGATCACTGATTTATTTGCCGCAAATGTTCGGCCATCTGAAAGTGTTACTCCCGTTGCTTTTGCGCGCACCGTGTTTACTTTCGCAACTTCAGCGTTGGTTAAAATTTTTCCGCCGGCATCAGTAATAATTCCAGTTAGCGCCTCAACCAATTTAATACCGCCACCAACTGGAATCGGCATGCCACCAAATGCAATCGCCGCTCCAATGACTTTAGTAATAAATGCACTGCTCGCATCATCTGGCCCTAATCCATTGTGGAGCGCCCATGGTGCAAGAAGTGATTTCGTCACTTCTGAATTAAAAGTTCGATCCAGCCATGGCGCAGCTGGTTCCAACATTTCTGCACCTTGCGCAATAAGACCACGTGTACCTAATCTCTTTCGAGCTGTTTTCGCCAAATTAAGCGATGTGGTTCGCCAGAAATCGGCGCCAAGCACTCCGAACGCAAGATCAATTTTTCCGCCGAAATCCTGCATCATCTGCGACCAATTTGCGCCATCGCCAAGTCGTTCCATCTCTTGCGCGGTTGCTGCTGGATCGGTCGAAAGAATTGCCGAACCATCGTTACAGACAACTCCCGTAGGTGTTGTGGTGTTCTTGTATTCAAGTCCGCGTCTTTCCAAATCATCTTTCAGTTCTGCATACGCTGGTCCGCCAACAAAGAGTGGATGCCAACTCGACAACAATTCATGGGTGTAACCAGGCAACGTTGCAGTAGTGCTCGTTCGAATTGCACCTCCTGGTTGATCGTTACGTTCGCAGATCAGAACTTTCCAACCTGATTTTGCGAGGACAGCGCCGGCGACTAACGCATTAATACCGGAACCGATGATGATGGAGTCGTATGAAGTGTTCTCTGTCATAACGCGATTTAACCGCACCAAACTCCTTGAGTCTATAAAGCCGGCATGGGAATATCCCCACATGGCGACTTCATACAAAGATTCACGCAATGACTCATACGATGTAATTGTTATCGGCTCTGGAGTCAATGGCCTCGGCTCGGCAGCGCTACTCGCATCGCAAGGGAAGCGAGTACTCGTGCTTGAAGCCAATGAAAAGTGCGGTGGCGCTGTTCGCACCGAAGAAGTCACACTTCCTGGATTTAAACATGATCTCTTCGCAACAAATTTAAGCCTCTTTGCTGGTGGTCCGATCATGGCAGCGCTCAAAGATGACTTGATTCGCCATGGTTTGGAATTTGTTCCTTCGGCACAACCATTCTGTTCGGTTTTTCCAGATGGTAAATCACTCGGTATTCGAATGGATCGCGAAGCAAATATTGCATCGCTGAAGAAAATTGCACCGAACGATGTTGCAGCCTGGCAGGAACTCACGGCACTTCTCGGAAAATTTGCACCGCACCTTTTCCCACTCCTTGGCGCTGAACTTCCATCGTGGAAAGCTGCTCGTTCGCTCTATAAAACATGGCGCGCAATCGGCACTGATGGACTCTTCCAACTTATTCGTCTTCTCCTTCAATCATCGCGTGCATTTACCGATGAATATTTCGTTCATCCGGAAACGAAAGCGCTCGCTGCAACATGGGGCATGCACTTGGATTACTCCCCAGATATTTCCGGTGGCGCACTCTTTTCATTTCTGGAATCAATTGGTGGTCAGGAATTTGGCATGGTCATTGGAAAAGGCGGTGCAGAAACAATTATTAATGCACTTACCGCGGTGATTAAAGAAAAAGGTGGCGAGATTCGCACCTCAGCTCGCGTCACATCAATTGAGACGACTCAAGAGAAAGTTGTTGGCGTGAAAGTAGGTCAAGAATTTTTCGCCGCAAATAAAGTAATTGCTAACGTCAATCCCGCACTTGTCCCATCTCTTCTTGGACGTGCCGAACAAACCAACGAGAAAGTTAAGGAAGTAACCAAATTCCGACCCGGACTTGGCACGATGATGATTCATTGTGCGATGAGTGAACTTCCAAGTTGGAAAGCTGAAGAAGCGCGCGGTTTTAACTACGTTCACATCGCCCCTTATGTCGATGACATGGCAATGGCTTACACGCAGGCAGCCGCTGGAAAACTTCCAACTTCGCCAACTCTTGTTGTGGGGCAACCTACGTTGACCGATCCTTCTCGTGCACCAGAAGGTAAACATGTTTTATGGATTCAAGTACGAGTACTTCCACTCGACATTACCGGCGATGCATCAAATGAAATATCCGGCACATCATGGGATGAGATCGGTGAGCGCTATGCAGATCGCGTGATCTCTATTATTGAAAGTTATGCGCCCGGAACACAAGCGAAAATTCTTTCGCGCAAAGTTCTTACTCCAAGTGATTTAGAGCGATACAACGCCAATTTAATTAAAGGCGATTCACTTGGTGGTAGCCACCATCCTGCACAGTTCTTCTTCTTGCGACCAACGCCTTCATGGTCACGTCACCGAACACCAATTAGTGGGCTATTTATCTGTGGTTCTGGTACCTGGCCAGGTGGTGGTGTTGGCGGCGGAAGCGGCGCAATGGTTGCCGACGCAGTTCTTAAACGTTAATTACCGAGGAACTTACTTTTCCATTCAGGTGGCCACGGTTGTGAGCCAGCTTCCTTACTTGGTGAATGCACAATGATGTAACTGCCTTCCGCTGCAATCTCATTTCCCACAAATGCCTGAAACGCAAACTCCATTGAAGAATTTCCCACTCGCACTACTTTCAAAGTCGATCGAATTTCTTCGCCAAAAAAAATCCGACGTCGATACTGCATTTCAACTTTCACTCGAGGTATTTGACCAAAGAGCGTCGATGGCAGACCTAATTTTCTATAGAGCGCAGATTCGCAGGCTTCTACCCAGCCAAAAATGCTGGCATAGTGTTGGTGGCCGGCGGCATCAGTTTCATCCCACTCAAGAAAGTGTGTTAACTCAACAGAAGCGCCATTTATTTGCTCGTGTGCACTCATTGCGAAAGTATCTCACGGTAACCTCGCCACATGCGTCCCACCATCATCCTTGCAACAAGCAACGGAATTGGAATGGGTCATTTAGCACGAGCCACCGCAATCGGTGAAGCGTTAAAAGATCGAGCGCATCCCGTCATTGTTTCGATGGCAAGTGCAGTTGCGGAAATTCCTGCCGCAACGGGAATTCCTGCTGAATATATTCCTGGTCGAGATCGTGGACTTATGCCGCGCCAGAAATGGGATCGTTATTTGCGCGATCGAATACTTGCTCTTGTTGAAGAGACCGGTGCAACGATTCTTACCTTTGATGGCGTTGTCCCATACCCCGGTGTGCTCGCGGCTAAATTAGCAAAACCAGAGTTGACCTTAGTCTGGATTCGACGCGGTTTATGGCAGAAAAAACCACAACGATTTGTACTGGGATTGCAATCTCGAATTTTTGATTACGTGGTTGAGCCTGGTGATTTTGCTCGGGAATACGATCACGGTCCTACGTCGAAACGTAAAGAAGCCAAAATCGTTGCGCCAGTTTCGCTCTATCGAAGTGAACGTGCGCTCGACAAAATATCAGCGCGAAAAATACTTGGTCTCGATCCAGAACGTCCGGCCGTACTTGTCCAATTAGGAACTGGCGATGCAGATGTCAATCACAAGATGACTGCCGCGCTAAAAGGTTTGCTTGGATGGAAAGATGTACAAGTTGTTCTCACTAAAGAGCCGAAGGACAAAACCGGAAAATCTCTGGCACCAGAAGGACTTGATCTCAAAGTTGTTCGATATTTTCCACTTGCCGATCTTCTCCATGCTTTCGATGCTGGAATTTGCGCAGCGGGATATAACGGTGTGCACGAGTTGCCAGCCGCAGGAGTGCCAACCGTTTTTGTTTCAAATATTCGAGGCACAGATGATCAAGAGACGCGTGCTCGATGGTGTGCTGACCATGGTTGCGCTTTGATGGCAAACCAAGCAGATCTCGCTGATATTGAATCGACCGTGCGAAAACTCCACGATCTGAGCGTTAGAAAATCTCTCACCGAAAAATGTTTAACTCTTCCCAAAACAAATGGCGCCACAGAAATTGCTGATTTTCTTCTCGCCTGCTCGAAACCTGATCGAACCGCTCAAGTTATTTCTGGTGCCAGCGCACCGTTGCTATCAGCGCTTACCGCGCTTGCTCGCGGACCAATTGGCGCAGCAAAACATTTCGCGATTTTTCTTCTTGAGAAAGTTGGACTTTCATATCGCGCGCTCTTTCCGCACCGCATAGATACGCCACCAATTACTGGTTCTCCGATTTTCTCCGAAACCGCGAATGTTGATGAGCTTCGAGCATTTGTAAAAGCACCGCGTCGTTTTGAGCATTTAATAGCAGAACCCTCCGAGCGCTATCGCATCAGGCGTAAGGAGATTGCAACTGCGGCGTACGACCTTTAATTTCTCTGGCAGACTTTCCTGTCATGCGCGGTCGTTATTGGGAGAGCCCAGAGACAACCTCTCTTAATCGTCTGCCTATGCTCAATATCGAGCACTTAGCAACCATCTCCCTCGACGGTACCTGGCGTTTCCAATTATTAGATCATCCCGAAGCAGCACTTGATCGACGTTGGTATGACGAACAAGTACCTGGTTTGTGGACGATTCGAGATGGCGTATCGAAATATAACGACGCACCGATTTACACGAATACCAATATGCCATTTGGCACGATGCCACCTCGAGTTCCAGAGAAGAATCCAACTGGTGTGTATGAACGAAATTTCACGCTGCCAAAAGATTGGGAGAAGCGTCGCGTCGTACTTCACGTTGGTGGTTTTGAATCCGTCGTCGTTGTATCAATCAATGGTCACGAAGTTGGAATGGGTAAAGATTCACATTTGGCTTCAGAATTCGATATCACTCCATACGCAAAAGTTGGCGAAAACATTATCCGGTTAACGGTGGTGAAATGGTCTGATGCAACTTTTATTGAGGATCAAGATCAATGGTGGCACGGCGGATTGCCACGCTCGGTAAAAATATTCGCAACTGAGAAAGTATTTATCGAACGACTTTATGCAACGCCTGGTCTAAAAAAAGATGGCAAAACTGGAACTCTCAGAATTCGCGCATCTATCAATTGCATTGGCGATGAGAGTTTTATCGGCTGGACACTTCGGGCACATGTTGCAGATACCAAAGCAAAAAAGGTCTCCAAAACTTTCCAAAGCGCCATCCGTGCAGATTGGCTCCATAAAACTCCAGAACAAAAAGAAGTAAGTGATGCGGTATTTCTAGGATCGTATTGGGAACATGGTGCGCCAGCGCATCTCAAACCAGTTCTTACTCAAATGGATCCACCGCATCCTGGATATGCCGAATGGGAGTTGGAAATACCCACTATCCATCCCTGGAGCGCAGAAGATCCCGCGCTGTATAACGTCACCTATGAATTAGTCGACCCCACTGGTCGAGTCGCAGAACTCACTACCCAAAAAGTTGGATTCCGCGATGTTCGCATTGAAGGAAAAGATCTTTTAATTAACGGCAAGCGCGTATTTATTTACGGAATCAATCGCCACGATTTTAATAAGAGTACTGGCCGAGTGCTTACACGTGATGATATGCGGCGAGATCTCCTCGAACTTAAACGATGGAATTTCAACGCGGTACGCACTTCGCATTACCCTAACGATCCAGCTTTTCTTGATCTCTGTGATGAACTTGGTTTTTATGTTGTCGGCGAAGCAAATA
Source organism: uncultured bacterium (assembly GCA_963978235.1). Taxonomy (GTDB): domain Bacteria; phylum Actinomycetota; class Actinomycetes; order Nanopelagicales; family Nanopelagicaceae; genus UBA7398. The sequence goes on from CAXBQM010000013.1 coordinate 18,677, forward strand.
TCGAATCACACGCTTTTCAAGACAGTATCTGTAACGATCAGAAATATTTAGTTGCATTCGTCGATCGCGTTGCGCGAATGGTGGAACGAGATATCCATCATCCCAGCGTTATTTTCTGGTCACTGGGTAATGAATCAGGAGCAGGGCTCAATCATTATGCAGCGGCGGCGTTTGTCCGAAAATTCGATTCCACTCGCCCGCTTCACTATGAAGGTGGAATAAGAACTCAATGGACAAAAGGACATGAACTTTCTGATGTGGTCTGTCCTATGTATCCACAGATTAAGAACATCAAGTCTTATGGTTTATCGAAAAAAGTAGATCGCCCACTCATCATGTGTGAGTACTCGCATGCAATGGGAAATAGCAATGGCACGCTCGCTGATTATTGGGAGGTCATCCACTCCACACCTGGTTTACAAGGCGGATTTATCTGGGAGTTCTGGGATCACGGTCTTGATCAGGTTTTGCCGGATGGTTCAGTTCGTTCTGCATACGGTGGTGATTTCGGCGAAACAATTCACGATAACAATTTCTGTTGTGATGGCATGTTCTTCCCAGATCGTTCACCAAAACCTGCGCTCCACGAAATGAAGCAGATTGCTTCGCCCATAGAAATTACGGCGATGGCTAACGGAAAATTCTCGCTATTTAATAGGCAATTTTTCACAGATTTAAGTGGGTTTGAGCTCTCGTGGGCGATTCATGCCAATGGTGAATTAATCGATAAAGGCCAAGTAAAACTGCCGCGAGTTAAACCACGCTCCAAAGGCGCATTCACTATTACCTCACCTGCACTTCGCCGCCGAGATAATGCAGGCGAAACATTTATTACGTTCTCACTCACCCTTGCCAAGAGCACGCCTTGGGCACAACAACGATTTGAAGTTGCCTGGTCACAACATCCACTTCCAAGCAAGCCACTTCCGAAATTCAAAGCACGAGGTGCTGGTGCGGAATTTGTTAATGAGCGAAATGAAATTGAACTTCCCGGTGGCGTTGTTCCACCACAACTGACTTTATGGCGCGCACCAACTGACAATGATCTGATTGGACATATGGCTGATCATTGGAATGAATGGGGGCTCCGAAACCTCAAGCGAGTGAAGAGCACAAAGAAAGTTTCACGCACTGCTACAACTCTTATTCATACGTGGCAATCCGGAAGCGGAGCCACTATTTCTCATAGTCAAATAATTGAAAAGATTGATAACGGTTTACGAGTGACCGAGAAAGTAACTCTGCCGAAAGAAATTAAGGACGTGGCACGTATTGGAACAAACTTTGAGTTAACTAGTGCGCATGCGTACAGCACCCTCTTTGGAACTGGTCCGATGGAAACTTACCCAGATCGCAAGATTGGTCGAATCCACAAATGGAGTTCGCAAGTTTCTGACAATTATGTGCCATATGTGAAGCCACAAGAAAATGGTGGCCGTGCCGACGTTCGTTGGTTTACCGTGACCGATTCAGCGGGCCATGGCCTCTATGTACAACTGGATAAACCACGCCAGGTAACGATTACTCCAATGCGTTCTAGTGATTTAGCGGATGCGACTCATCACGTTGATGTTCAACCCTCTGGCAATACCGTCGTCACTATCGATGCCGCACATCGTGGCGTGGGTACCGCTTCATGTGGTCCAGATACGCTTGATAAATACCGCATTAAGCCCGGTATTTTTACTTGGCAGTGGAGCGCAGTACAGATCTAATTTTTGTACTTAGTAAATTAGCGAACCGGCCACTTGATTGGCACTTC
>CAXBQM010000014.1:0-19991 GCA_963978235.1 uncultured bacterium
CGTGATCATTCCAATAAATAGGCGGTTCAAACTGAGACATATTTTATAAGTTTTTCGGGTAATTATTTATTCTCCTAAAAATTGTGTTTGATCTGGTAATTGGATTTCAATAGCTCCACTCCCTGCTAATAATTCACATTGACATCCTAATCTTGATTCCAAACGAGGATTCACTGCTCTATCAATAAAATCTTCTTCTTTATCAGACAACTCTTGTAAAAACTCAGCTCCTTTTTTTATATAGATATGACAGGTACTGCAAGCACAAACCCCTCCACAATTATGGTGCAATTCTATACCTGCCTCCAAAACAACTTCCAATAAACTTTGATCAGGTTTAATATTTTCGATCATCACGGGCTCCTTGCCTTTTTGCTCAAAATTAATTTTCAATGAATACATAACTATTAGCTAAGATTTTTGCAAAAATAATAGTAAACAAAACTACAGAAAATACTCCTTCATTATTTTATGATGAGGTTTTCTATGACGAAGAAAATAAACCCTACGTATTTGTGTTAGACAATAATTTAGTCAGAAAATTTCCAATTGAAATTGGTTTACTCGTCTCAGCAAAGAAATCATTTCCTTTATCGTCTACAACGATGAAGGCAGGGAAGTTTTCAACTTCAATTTTCCAGATTGCTTCCATCCCGAGTTCTTCATAATCAAGAACCTCAACCTTCTTAATGCAATCTTGGGCAAGGCGTGCAGCCGGTCCACCAATTGAGCCAAGATAGAAACCACCGTTGACTTTGCATGCGTTGGTTACTGCTTGCGAGCGATTTCCTTTTGCCAGCATGATCAGCGATCCGCCAGCTTTTTGAAATTGGTCAACATAAGAATCCATCCGACCAGCAGTAGTAGGTCCGAACGAACCTGAGGCATAGCCGGCAGGCGTTTTTGCTGGACCTGCGTAGTAGACCGCGTATTTCTTGAGGTATTCGGGCATCGGTTTACCCGAATCAATTAACGATTTGATCTTGGCATGCGCCAAATCGCGGGCGACAACTAACGTACCCGTCAATGAAACCCGCGTCTTTATTGGGTATTTCGAAAGAGTCTTGAGGATCTCTGCCATAGGTTGGTTGAGATCAATCTTCACCACGCTATCGTCGAGATGTTCATCGGTAATTTCTGGCATAAAGCGAGCGGGATCTCGCTCCAATTTCTCAATGAAGATTCCCTCTTTAGTAATTTTTGCTTTTGCTTGTCGATCTGCTGAGCAGGAAACGGCAATGGAAATTGGCAGCGATGCGCCGTGACGTGGCAGACGAATTACTCGCACGTCATGACAGAAGTATTTGCCGCCAAATTGTGCGCCGATTCCGAGAGTCTGCGTCAATTGATGAACTTGTTTCTCTAACTCCAAGTCGCGGAAAGCATGGCCAGTCTTTGCATCACCTTGAGTTGGAAGTGAATCAAGATATTTTGCGCTCGCCAACTTCGCCGTCTTAGCGGTGAATTCAGCGCTCGTTCCACCAATCACAATCGCCAGGTGATACGGGGGACAAGCTGCCGTTCCGATGGAACGTAATTTCTCGTCCAACCAATTCATAAATGATGTGGGATTGAGAACAGCCTTTGTCTCTTGATAGAGAAATGACTTGTTTGCACTTCCCCCACCTTTAGCGAGAAAGAGGAAGTTGTATTCATCTGAGTGGTGGCTATCTGAGTAAATCTCAATCTGTGCCGGCAAATTATTGCCAGTGTTCTTCTCTTCCCACGTTGTTACCGGCGCCATTTGTGAGTATCGGAGATTTAACTTTGTGTAAGCATCGTAGACACCACGTGAGATTGAAATTTCATCGCGTTCACTTGTAATGACATATTGACCTTTTTTACCCATCACAAGTGCGGTTCCGGTGTCTTGGCACATGGGAAGAATTCCGCCGGCGGAGATATTGGCGTTTTTCAATAAATCTAAGGCAACGAATCGATCATTGGGAGAACTCTCTGAATCTGCCAAGATGTTTGCTAGTTGTTGGAGATGCGAACTACGAAGATAGTGATTGATATCGTGCATCGCTATTTCAGTAAGTTGAGAGATTGCCTCCGGACTTACTTTGAGAAAAACCTTGCCATCTGCTTCAAATGTGGAGATGCCCTCAGTGCTTACTAATCGATATTCGGTCTCATCCTTTCCAATCGGAAGGAGATCTTCGTAAGCAAAATCGGCCATCGCTTACTCCTCGACCGGCTTTGCCGACTCAAGTTTCTTTCGAGCGCCATCAAGCCATTCTTGGCAGATCGCCGCTAACTCTTCGCCCCGCTCCCACAACTTCAAAGATTCCTCAAGCGTTGTTCCGCCTGCCTCTAACGTTGCGACAACTTTTGTGAGTTCATCTCGGGCTTGCTCATATGAAAGTTTCGCTGGCATATTCCTAATCTACTCCTTGTTTAACTTTCACTCTCACCGGTAGCTGTTGCCATGGCCACACCATCAGCCAATCGCAACTTCAATGCGTCACCGCGCTTGAGATCTTTTGGTGAACGTGCGATTGACCCATCTGCTCGCTGCACTACGGCATACCCGCGATCAAGAGTTGCTTGTGGTGAGAGTGTTCGAACTCTCGCCGCAATCTGTTCAATCTCCATCGTTGCTCGAACAACGAGCGCATCCATACTCCGCCACGAACGACGAACCACAACATTGAGCGCATCTTCTCGAGTAGTCACCATGATTATCGGATCTTTCATTACCGGTCTCTGCAGTAAACCAGCGATTTTTGTCATTTCCAAGACGACTAAATCGTTGATGCGTCGATCCGCGCGGTCTCGTAATTGCCTAATTTTCGTTAGCTCTTCTGCCATATCAGGCACTACCCGTTTTGCGGCATCTGTCGGTGTTGATGCGCGCAGATCTGCAACCAGGTCTAACAGCGGCGCATCTTGCTCATGTCCAATTGCGCTAACGATTGGAGTTGTACAGGACGATGCGAGTCGAACCAATCCTTCATCGCTAAAGGGAAGTAAATCTTCAAATGATCCACCACCTCGAGTAATGATGATGACGTCAACATCAGGATCAGCATCAAGTTCTTTGAGCGCTTTGGAGACTTCAATAACCGCTGCGCTTCCTTGTACTGCGACTTCACGAATTTCAAAATTTACGGATGGCCATCGTTTGCGAGCATTTTCCACGACATCTTTCTCGGCAGCGCTGGCGCGACCACAAATCAATCCCACTTTATTTGGCAGAAATGGCAGAGGTTTTTTTCGCTCTGGCGCAAAGAGACCTTCTGCGGTGAGAAGTTTCTTGAGATGTTCCAACCGTGCAAGGAGTTCGCCAATTCCAACTTGTCTAATCTCTTTGGCATTGAGCGAGAGCGAACCGGTTGGAGTATAAAAATTAACTTTCGAATTGATTACAACTCGCGCATTGTCGGGAAGTGGTGAAGCGGCTTTAAATACTGCTCGTGGGCAGACCACTTGGAGATACATATCAACGCTTGGGTCACGTAATCGCATATATAACATCGTGCCGGAACCGCGATCATTAACTTGTGCGAGTTCACCTTCAACCCAGATAGTTCCTAAACGATTGATGTACTCACTAATTGCTTCGGAGATAACGCGTACCGGCGCTGGTTTCTCTGCTGAAGTTTCGAGCACAGCGCGATACTAATAGGATGCGCGCATGGCTAAACGGGTTCTACTTGCGGCACCACGCGGTTATTGTGCTGGCGTAGATCGAGCCGTCATCACCGTTGAAAAAGCGCTTGATCTTTACGGCGCTCCGGTCTATGTGAGAAAACAGATTGTTCATAACAAACATGTTGTTGCGACGCTCGAAAAGCGCGGCGCAATCTTTGTTGAGGATACAAATGAAGTGCCAGAAGGTGCGATTGTTGTCTTCTCGGCTCATGGTGTTTCACCGGCAGTTCATGAAGAGGCAGCACAACGCCAACTCAAAACCATCGATGCCACCTGCCCACTTGTCACAAAGGTTCATCAGGAAGCAAAACGATTCGCAAAAGACGATATGCAAATTCTCCTCATAGGTCATCATGGTCACGAAGAAGTTGAAGGCACCGCTGGTGAAGCGCCAGAACACATCACCGTTGTCGATGGTCTTGATGGCGCTCGAAATGTGCAAGTAGATCCAACTAAGAAAGTGGCGTGGCTTTCACAAACGACGCTCAGTGTTGATGAAACCCTTGAAGCGGTAGGAATTCTTAAAGAGCGATTCCCACAATTAATGGATCCACCGAGCGATGACATCTGTTACGCAACCCAGAATCGACAGACTGCGATTAAACAGATTGCGCCGCAAGCCGATCTCATTCTCGTCGTTGGCTCAACGAATTCTTCTAACTCGGTTCGACTTGTAGAAGTTGCAAAGGAATATGGCGCGAAAGCTGGCTATCTCATTGATTATGCATCTGAAGTTAAAGATGAATGGTTTGTTGGCGTAGAGACAATCGGCGTTTCAAGCGGCGCATCTGTTCCGGAAATCCTTGTCACTGACCTTCTCGATGAATTGGCGCGACGTGGTTATTCAGATGTAGAGACTGTCACTGCAACGGAAGAAAGTCTGCTTTTTGCGATTCCACCTGAGTTGCGTAAAGACTTACGCGCTGCGGGTAAGTGATCCCTGCTTCTTCTTCGTTAAGTAAATTACCCACGCAACTGCAGCGCCAGTAATTAAAAAAGTTGCTTCGCTAGCAAGTGCAGCAAATAGTTCAACGGCAAGGCGAGTGGGTTTGAGGGAAGCGCTGCCAATAGTGGGCATGAGGACGATCATTGCGGCTGCGAATGCGATGGGTGGATTAACAACGGCCGGATAAAGAGTTCCGGGGCGACCAAGTTTGATACCGCCAAAGTAGGCAAGCCAGATTGCAACTCCTGTGATTACACCGACGCCATTTCGAAAAAAGATCTCAATCATCGCAATAAAAGTTATGAAGAGAAATTGAAGGATGACAACACCGGGAGCAGTTAATCCGGGTCCTTGGATCGGATTCTTAATCGACATATCAGGCTTCATTTTTCACCAATCTCCTCAGCCTCGATGAAATCATCATCCTCATTAATTCCTTTTAATTCTCGAACATTGCCTGGCGAATCAGGATATTCGATTGCGAGTTTATCTTTATCGCCACTCACACCTAAGTTATGGATGCGACGAGCCGGACTCAACACAGTTCGCTCGGCTGTCGGAATTAAGTCTTCATAGGCTTTAGCCGTTGACGATATTGCTTTGCCAACGGCAACGATTTTACCGTGGAGCAAAGTAATATTTTTTAAGAACGTTGTTGCAACATTCTTAATATCGTCTGCATTTTGAGCAAGTTTATTTCTCGTAAATATGTAGCCCACGGTTCGTAATAACGCCATCATGCTTGTTGGTGTAGCGACGGTGACATTGAGTTTGAATGCTTTTTCTAAGAATAATGGGTCAATTCTTAACGCTTCAGATAGCAACGTTTCAAACGGTACGAAGAGAACAACAAAATCAGGCGACCCTTGAGATTTGTGGTAGCCGCGTTTTGCTAATGCTTCGACATGTTTCAATAGATCTTTTGTATGTTGAGCAAGGAACTCATCTCTTTCTGATTGAACCTCTGTACCAAATGCTTCGACAAATCGGTCAAAGGGAAACTTTGAATCGATGAAAATTCGTGATCCGCCAGGCATCTCTACTGTGATATCTGGAATTCCTGAAGAATCTGAATCAGTCGTTGATTTTTGTCTCGTGTATTCGTGGCCTTCACGAAGACCAGCTGATTGAAGAAGTAGTTCAAGTTGGGCTTCACCAAATTTTCCTCGAGTTTGAGTTTTTGATAGCGCGCCAGAAATTTTCTTTGTTTCATCGAAGAACGATTCACTCGCGCGGCGCATCTCAGAGATAGTCGATGCTAATTTGGCTTCCGCTTCAGTCCTCGTCCTATTGGCTTCATTCGATTGTTGTGAAAGTTCTTTCACGGTCTCTTTCATCGCATTAAGTTCAGCGGTGAGTTTTATAGAGTTTTCCGTCTTGTTTCGTTCAGAATCGAGTTGTTTTTTATAGTCTTCGATGAGGGCTTCACTTTTTGGATCTGTCTTTCGTTGAAGGGCTGCGAATAAATAGCCGATTGCAGCACCGGCGGTAAGGCCAACAATGAGGAATATCGCACCGTTCATGCGCCTATCGTGGCAGGGAGCACTGACAATGACGCGTAGGCTCTACCCCTCGTGGGACTCTCAATCGGAATCGTCGGCTTACCAAACGTCGGTAAATCCACCCTTTTTAATGCGTTGACGAAGAACAACGTGCTCGCCGCGAACTATCCCTTCGCCACCATCGAACCGAATGTGGGCGTCGTTGGAGTGCCGGATGCTCGACTTAAGGTTCTGGCCGAGATATTTCACTCCGAACAGATCTTGCCGGCGGCGGTCTCATTCGTCGATATCGCAGGAATTGTGAAAGGCGCTTCAGAAGGCGCGGGGCTAGGCAATAAATTTTTAGCAAATATCCGAGAGACCGATGCCATCTGCCAAGTTATTCGAGTCTTTAGCGATGGCGATGTCGTTCACGTTGATGGAAAAGTCGATCCCGCAAGCGATATCGAAACTATCAATACTGAACTTGCGCTGGCTGATTTACAAACAATTGAAAAAGCGTTGCCTCGATTAGAGAAAGAAGCGCGAACGAATAAAGAGAAAGCGCCACTTCTTGAAGAAGTAAAAAAGGCAGAGAAAGTACTCGCGGATGGAAAAGTTCTCTCCGGATCAGGTGTTGACTTAGAAGCAATTAAAGAACTCGGTCTTTTAACGGCAAAACCTTTTCTTTATGTTTTCAACGTCGATGCTGCCGAACTCTCTGATCAAGGGCTACGTGCAAAATTATCGGCGATCGTTGCGCCCGCAGAAGCAATTTTTCTTGACGCGAAAACGGAAATGGAGTTAAGCGAGCTCGATGATGCCGAAGCGCTCGAATTACTCAACTCAATTGGCTTAGAGGAGCCTGGATTGAGTACGCTCGCCCGCGTTGGATTTAACACGCTCGGACTCCAGACCTATCTCACGGCTGGTCCCAAAGAAGCTCGTGCATGGACGATTCATAAAGGTGACACTGCGCCAGTTGCAGCTGGTGTGATTCACACTGATTTCCAAAAAGGTTTTATCAAGGCTGAAGTTGTTCACTTCAAAGATCTCGTGGAGTGCGGGTCGATGCAAGAAGCGAAGAACAAAGGCAAAGTTCGCATGGAAGGTAAGGATTACGTGATGCATGATGGCGATGTAGTGGAGTTCCGGTTCAATGTCTAAGAAATCACAACAAGCGCATCTCAAAGACCTACCTATTAAAAAGCGCGATGACCTTCGAAACGTCGCGATTATTGCCCACGTTGATCATGGCAAGACAACCCTCGTTGATGCGATGCTCTGGCAATCTGGTGCGTTTGCAGCCCACAAAGAACAAGCAGAAGGCAAAGAGCGCGTGATGGATTCGATGGATCTCGAACGCGAAAAAGGAATCACGATTCTTGCAAAGAACACCGCGGTTAAACGCGGAGACACAATTGTCAACATCATTGATACACCGGGCCACGCAGATTTCGGTGGCGAAGTAGAACGCGGTTTGGAAATGGTTGATGGCGTAGCGCTTCTCGTTGATGCATCCGAAGGGCCATTGCCACAAACCCGATTCGTCTTGCGTAAAGCGTTGGAGAAAAATCTTCCCGTTATTCTTATTATTAATAAAGTCGATCGTCCGGATGCGCGAATTGCTGCAGTGGTTGATGAAACATATGAACTCTTCCTCGACTTAGATGCCAATGAAGAACAGATTGATTTTCCAATCGTGTACACCTCCGCAAAAGCGGGCCGCGCATCACTTAATCGTCCAGCAGACGGTGGCATGCCTGATGCCGAAAATCTTGATGTCCTTTTCGAGACAATATTTAAGACAATTCCCGCTCCGGTGTATCACGAAGGTGCACCGCTTCAAGCGCATGTCACCAACCTTGATTCATCACCGTATCTAGGTCGTCTTGCACTCTGTCGAGTTCACGAAGGAACAATTACTAAAGGTCAGATGGCCACATGGATGAAAGTTGATGGCTCAACTGAGAAAGTAAAAATTTCGGAACTCCTCATTACTGAAGGTCTTGAGCGCGTACCTGCACAATCCGCCGGACCTGGAGACATCATCGCGGTAGCCGGTATCGAAACGATTACGTTGGGCGAGACCTTGGCTGATGCGGAAAACGCTTATCAATTGCCGCTTATTACCGTCGATGAGCCAAGTATTTCGATGACTGTCGGTATTAACACTTCGCCATTAGCCGGCAAGAGTGGCAAGAAATTAACGGCTCGTCTTGTGAAGAATCGTTTGGATGCAGAATTAGTAGGAAACGTTTCACTTCGCATTCTGCCAACAGATCGTCCTGACACTTGGGAAGTACAAGGTCGTGGTGAATTACAACTTGCCGTGCTGGTCGAATTAATGCGACGAGAAGGATTTGAATTAACAGTTGGTAAGCCACAAGTTGTGACCAAACTTGTCAACGGTAAATTGCATGAACCGATGGAGCGATTGACGATTGACGTGCCGGAAGATTATCTCGGTGTCGTTACGCAATTAATGGCGCTTCGTAAAGGTCGCATGGAACATATGGTCAACCATGGAACTGGTTGGATCCGAATGGATTACAAAGTTCCATCGCGTGGACTCATTGGATTTAGAACCGAGTTCCTTACTGAAACTCGTGGTACTGGACTTCTCCATCACGTCTTTGATGGATATGAAGCATGGCATGGTGAATTAAAAACACGATTGACCGGATCACTTGTCTCGGATCGCTTGGGAATCGTTACTTCGTATGCGCTCTTCTCACTTCAAGAGCGAGGCGCAATCTTTGTGCAAGTTGGCGATGAAGTGTATGAAGGAATGGTCGTGGGCGAGAATTCACGTCCAGAAGATATGGATGTCAACGCAGTTCGCGAGAAGAAATTAACCAATATTCGCTCTGCCGGTGCAGATGAAATGGAACGACTTATTCCGCCGAAACTTCTCAACATGGAACAGGCGTTGGAGTTTTGCCGAGAGGATGAGTGCATCGAAGTCACCCCAACAATGGTGCGCGTGCGCAAAGTAATCTTCGACGGAAATGAGCGAGCCCGCCTTGCTTCGAAGGCGAAAAAGGCCAATTTAGACGCTTAAATGGCCTAAAAGGACATTAAAAGTTCTTAAATAGGAGCTTGTCAGTGGCCCCTGATTTCATTCCACCATCGACATTCGAGTCGGTCTGGAAAGGAATGAAGCAATGAACTTGCGCGAACTAGCGTTTCAGCTATCCGCAATCACGTTAATCGCCGATACTGCAAAGGAGGCGAAAGAACGGTTACGTCGCGAGTTCGCAGCTGCACTTGAAGAAGTGGGCGCAGATTCGGTGAAGGCAGCCTTTGATGGCGAAGATATTGCCAAAGTTTCATTGGTTCAACCCAAGACATCCCCAGAGATTCTCCACGAATCAGCATTTACAGAATGGGTAAAAGCGAATTGGAGCTCGGAAATTATCGAGACAGTTCGAGAGTCATTTAAAAAACATTTACTCGACGAAATTGTCAACGTCAATGGAAATGCGGTCTATCCAAAGACAGGTGAAGTGTTGAACTTCGTCGGCTTTAACCATCGCGATCCATATATCTCAACTCGCTTTATCGATGGCGGTCGAGATGCGCTCTACAGTGCGTTTCGTTCTGGTTCGTTAAGTCCTGCCGATGTGATTTCACATGAATTAGCGGGGGTGGCTGAATAATGAGTAATGGAATGAATAACGGATCGCGAAATTCATTTGGATACGGTTCTTCTTCACACTTTGATTTACAGAATTATGAGCCGGTAGAAAATCGAATCCGCGCATTTTGGCAGAAGTTTCCTAAGGGACGACTTATTACAGATTTACAGCGAACCGAACGAAGCGATGGTCGAATCGAATGGATCTGTCGGACTGAAGCTTTTACAAGTCAAGACGATGCCAGACCACAGGCAACCGGATTTGCTACTGAGATCGAAGGAAGTACTCCGATTAATCGATCAAATGCAAGCGAGAACTGCGAAACTTCAAGTATTGGCAGATGCTTGGCAAACCTTGGTTTTGCTGCAAAAGGTAAGCGCCCGAGTCGAGAAGAGATGGCAAAGGTTGCGAGAAATCAGAGCCAACAACGCAAACCGCTCTCTTCGAGTGATTGGGAAGCGTTGATTGCAGCGTTGGCGAACTGCACGACTATGCCTGCATTAAAGAATTGGTCAGCGCAGGCAGCAAGTTTCACGATGTCAGATGAGAAGCGAGTGGAGTTACTTGCGCGCTTTAAAGAGCAGCGCCAGAAAATTTCCGCTGCAGCGTAAAAACGTTAAGCATCAAACTCGATTGATAACGCTCGATGATCGCTTACTCCGGTGAAATCATGGATGTGTGATTTGACATTACTATTCTTCAAATCATTACTGAGTATGTAATCAAATTGAAGTGATGGTTTCCATGAGGGATAGGTTGGTTGATTATTAAAGCTCTGCCAACGCGAAACTTTTTGAGCTAACCCCCACGGCATATTCATATCACCCATCAGAATTTTCTTACCCGGCAGAGATTTAAGCCAGGCGAGCACTCTGCGAATTTGCAGCGCGTTATAAATAGGAACAAACGAGAGATGTGTTGTTGCGATAGTCCAACCATTTTCTAGCTCTGCAGCTAACGCGACGCGAGGTTCATCGGCGACATAAATAAGACGTGGTCTTTTTTTCCCTGGCACAGCAATGGGAAATCCCAAAGGCGATTTCTTGAGTGGTAAATAATGCCAATGTCGAACTGGTAATGTGGAAATGAGTCCAATTCCATAACTCGCGGGAACGCTATCTGACGGTGAGTGATGAATATAAATTTGTTCTTCATGAGCGTGCAACTCTCGCCACGATTCGCCAGGTGTGCCCATTAATGTGGGCGAAAAAGCCCAAAAAGATGCGCCAATTTCAGTTGCAACAAGTTCAGTTTGATTGACACATGATGAACGCGCTTGGTTCTGATCAACTTCTTGGATACCAATAACATCCGGAGCGAATTCTCGAATTGTTGATAAACCTGTGCGCAACCCATCACCGGTTGCGGCGCCGGAATTATCTGGCGGTATCTGCATACCGTGGAGGAGATTCCACGAGGTGACCTTCATTGGTGCAGGCTAGTAGGGTCGCCCCATGTCTGCCGCCGATTATTTAGATTTGGCGCTATCGCGCACCGAGTTAGATCGAGCAGCGCATTTACGAAGTGATGAGGCGAAGCAGAGCGCACTGTGGGCTCAGGCACGAATCGCTCTTTTGTTGGGAGATAAATTTGTTTATCAACCAGTCGGTAAAAACTCTGGTGTTGAACTTCGATATTTTTCTGCTGAAGAGATTGCTGATCTGAATCTGAGCGGAGATCGATACTTTCTCGGATTAACTATCGATGACGCTCCATACTTTGTTTTTCACACTCAACCAGAACGCGATGAGAGTTCATCAGATTTTTCGTCCGACTCGCTCCGTGCGATTGGTGCGAATTTAGGCGATCTGGATATTGGCGTAGCAGCGCACTCGCTAGCGCTTTCTCAGTGGCACTATCGCCATCCCCGATGTGCCAAATGTGGAGCGCAGACAAAGGTAATTCTTGGCGGAGCTGCGCGTGAATGTGGTGAATGCGGATCGCAACATCATCCGCGAACGGATCCGGCAGTCATCGTTCTCATCAAAGATAAGGATGATCGCATTCTTTTAGGCCACCAGAAAGTATGGCCAACTAATCGTTTTTCAACATTTGCCGGCTTTGTGGAGCCAGGTGAATCATTTGAACAATGTGTGCGGCGAGAAGTAAAGGAAGAAGCGGGCGTTGTTGTGACAGCGATGAATTATTTGGGTTCACAGCCATGGCCATTTCCAGCATCAATCATGATTGCTTATGAAGCGTTGATTGATGATCCCACTGCAGCGCAAGCAGATGGCGAAGAGATCGAAGAGATTCGTTGGTATACAAGAGAGTCCATGAAAGCAGCGGTGCAAAATCAGAGCATCATTTTGCCGCCAACGATTAGCGTTGCCAGAGCGATGATTAATCGCTGGTATGGCTCACACGCTGATCGAGATCTTCTCGGCGGTGAAGCGTGGCGCAATTAGCTGAAACGATTCTGGCAGCACTTGATGATGAGCAACGCGCTGTTGCAACTGCAGTGCGCGGTCCGGTCTGTGTTATTGCTGGCGCGGGAACAGGTAAGACTCGCGCAATTACGCATCGATTGGCATACGCAGTAGATATTGGAGTGATTGAGCCACAAAAAGTTCTTGCACTTACTTTTACCGCTAGAGCTGCTGGCGAGATGCGGACCCGACTCCGCGCACTTGGAGTTCCAGGAATTTCCGCTCGAACATTTCACGCAGCAGCACTTCGACAACTGATGTATTTCTGGCCCGAAGTTCTTGGTGGTCGCTTTCCACAACTGCTTACAACAAAAACTGGATTCATTACCGAAGCAATAAATCGCGCAGGTGTCACTGCAGTGAAGAATAATTCAATTTTGCGAGATCTCGCCGGTGAAATTGAGTGGTCGAAAGTGATCGGTTTTGCACCAGATGAATATCAACGCGCCTCAGATGATTACTCTCGACAGGTATTAAGCGGTGGTCAGCGAGTTAATTCGGGCGATATTGCGAAGATTTATGAGGCGTATGAGTCGTTGAAACGACAAGAGCGAGCCATAGATTTTGAAGACGTTTTACTCTTAACAGTTGGCATGTTGGAAGAAGATAGGGATGTTCGAGATCGGGTACGCGACCAATATCGATATTTCACAGTAGATGAATATCAAGACGTTTCACCGTTACAACAACGGCTGCTTGATCTCTGGGTCGGCAGCCGAAAGGATATTTGTGTTGTAGGTGATCCTGCGCAAACAATTTATTCTTTTGCTGGCGCAACACCAGCGTTCTTACTCAATTTCACTAACCGTTATCCGGATGCAGAAGTGATTCGACTTAATCGAGGCTATCGATCTTCGCCCGAGATCATTAACACCGCAAATGCAATTTTGCGAGGTGCGTTACAGAGCCATGAATTAACATCGCAAAATAGCCATGGTGAGAGACCAGCAATTATTCTCGCCGAGAGTAGTAAGAGCGAGATTGAAAACGTAGTCCATGAAATTCAAAAAGCACTTTCATCAGGTGCGATTCCACATGAGATCGCTGTACTTGCTCGAACAAATAGCCAGATTGATGATATGGAACAAGCGCTCAATGAAGCCGGAATCGAAAATCAGGTGCGAAATGCGGAGCGGTTCTTCAATAGAACAGAAGTAAGGGACTTAATGAAAGTAGTCCGAAACGCATCTGTGCTCTCTGGTTCATCAGGTGACAGATCTCAAGGTGCAGCTACTGCGGCGCAAGGAGACTGGTACGCAGATTTGAAATCAGCGCTGCAACCATTTGGAAATAGTGAGTATGTTCGAGCCTTTTTACAGCTTGGTCGAGAATTAGTACAAGAAGGTGTGACTTCACTCCGTGGTTATTTACGAGAATTAGAAGACCGCGCGGAACAGAACAATCCACCAACTCTGCCGGGCGTGGTTCTCTCTACTTTGCATGCGGCAAAAGGTTTGGAATGGGAACGGGTCTATCTCATTGGAGTATCAGAAGGTTTACTTCCATTTGGTGTAACAAAATCAGCGCCCGCCATCTCTGCACGGGAGAGTTCACGAGATTCAACGAACACGATCGAAGAAGAGCGTCGACTCTTTTATGTAGGAATCACTCGAGCGAAAAGTTCACTCACGGTGAGTTACTACGGAGTACCAAGCAGATTTCTCGCTGAATCAGGTCTGATTCATTAACTGATTTGCCAAAGTCTCAAGCGATGGTTTACTCTTCCACTTCGCTCATTGTGAGCGAAAAGTAAAGATAAAAAGTAAGAAGAGATTGAAGGAGAAGCAATGAGCAGAAATATCGCTCTGAATGCAGCGGCTACCCGCGCGCATTCTGCTATTCCGTCACAACCTCACCAACGCGTTAATGCGCATCGCCATGCATTTAGCGCTTTTGGTTCCACTAAGTCATTTGCGACTTATACAACCAAAAATTACGCCGCTAAGGCCCTTCGAGGCACCTGGAGCAGCATCGGATAACCACCGATACGAAGCCCCGGGGCCACGAATCCAAAAGATTCGGGCCCTTTTTCTTTTATCGGGGCAGAGATATCGCCGGGAATCCGCCACTAATCAAGAAACCAACAACTACATATCGACCAACAACTACATGAGAAAAAGACACGAGAGAAAAAGAAAGGCACGGTGAGAACAATGACTGTTCTCTTCAGCGAACTATTAGTACCAGGCTGGGCAGAAGGCGAAAACGCCATGATCGGATTAGACGCAGTTACTGGCGTTTACGGATCCGAAAATGCGTTCACACTTCCATGTCATAACACCGATCCTGAAATTTTCTTCTCAGAGAAGCAAGAGACCATCAATCTCGCCAAGTCACTCTGCAGTGGGTGTCCTGTGAAGAAAGAGTGTCTTGCTGGTGCAATATCTCGACAAGAACCAGTTGGAGTATGGGGCGGAGAACTTTTTGAAGATGGCCAAGTGATTATGGCAAAACGTTTGCCAGGTCGCCCTCGTCTAGAAACACTCGCTAGTTAGGTTTCACTAGTTAGGTTTTTGCTAGTTAGGTTCTTAAGTCAAAAAACTTAGACAGCGCGACATTGGCACTCTGGATGAAGCCCCCACTGAAAAATTTGGGGGCTATCTAGAGAGTCGAGCGAGAATATTTTCTGCACATTTGAAAAAGTGCTCTGGCCAAGATCTGCAAATGCAATCGCATCTAACGAAATTAAGCCAGCAACATAAGAGGTCACCGCGGCTGGGACTTCTCGTGGTGGCAAGAGCCTTCGAAGCTCCACTATGTGATTGAGGAATGGGTCGCGCTCTTCACGAGCTAAATGAACACAGTTGATACATGCGCTCTTTCCAGGAACTACGAGCGGTCCAACAGAAATGGAGCGGTTGATAAATTCATCGACAATAATGAATGGCGTATCTGAACTCATCCACTCTTGAACACTGTTTGCGCTGGGCCAACCAATTGAAACTATTAACCGTGGCTTAAATCGTGGAACCGATGGCGCGATGGATCTGGTTGTGGAGTAATCCTTGGAAATTGGGAAAAGTGATATTTGAGCGTTCATATCAGCCACAACCCGCTGTTTTCCAATTCCGCAATCACTGGGCCTGATATACCCACCCGATATATCTTCAAAAGTGATGGTTTGATCAGGGTTTTCTTCGGGTGAACGAGCTGCGATGTGAATAGATTGAAAACCGCTAGCCTGAAGAATTGCTGCTGTAGCGATTGCAATTCTGGAGAGACCCACAATAAGTACTGGAAAATCTATCCGTGAATGAACTTTCTCAACTCCACCGTCCAGTGAATTTTCATACCATGTAGTTATTTCAAGTTCTGGTTTTATTCGAGCCATGAGCGATTGATATGCCCCGTCAGTTTTCTCCCCAGATGAATTGAATTGGTTTGACGAGAAATTTTCGATAATTCGATTACTCAATTTAAGCGTTGAACTAGTCGTATCAATGAGTTGATGGCGAAGTAGTTCATCAATGGCCTGAGAAATAAATTCGTGAGAACACTTGATCTGCTCAGAAATTGTTGCCAGTGAGGTGTGACCATTAAGTGCTTGAAGTGTACTTAAGAATAGTTGCAGTGACGGTAATCCAGAAATATCTGAAGTAAGTGAATCTCTTCTCACTTTCAGACCTCGCACGCCATTTCCTACATAGATAACGGCAGTGTCAGAGAGGTTCTCTTTGATGAGTGAGTAGTGCACACCACTTTTTAAACGTGGCTTCAACGAGAGGTCGATTAAATTATTTCCGCCGGACATGCCCGGATACTTTCAATGAAGACAGAGCGATCCGCTCGTCGAGGCGATTGGATTGTGGGTAACCTGAGTCGACGTTACCGAGAGTATTAATAGTGGCGGCAATTTGTAGTCGATGAAATATTGAGTACTGAATTCTTGAATAATGAAAATCAGCGGGAGAGTTACCAGCGCACTAAGTAGTCAAAGTAGTAATCAATGAAGTAATCAATCAATCAGGAAATCAATAAGTTCATAAACAATCAATAAAGCCATTAAATACGGCCATAAAAAAAGAGTGAGCGCTATGAGCGCCCACTCTTTTGAGTGAATCTTGACTTTATGCTTTGCCGAGAATGCGGTTTACCTTTGTGCCGCAGGTTGGGCAGATGCCCTGTGCCATACGACGACCAGAGTCGGAGACCTTGACGGTTCCTTCGAACTGACGCTTCTCTTTGCACTTCACGCAGTAAGCCTCACCCTTGTATGTCTCTGCCATTTTTTCCTCCTATCGTCGCTCGGTCATGCGGGGATCTCCCACAAAGCCCGATCGAATACGCTCACGATACCCCGCGAAGCCCGCATAACTCGGTCTTTCCGCACGCGTGGGATGGTTTTTTTACGCTCATTTGAGCGTAGCTAAGCGTGGGCCCCACATTCATACCCTTCGAGGAAGGCGCAAGCCCGGTCGCTATCGCCAAATCGGTCTAGTAGGTCTTGAAAGTCAGCGCCATGGTCTGGGATTCGTAAGTGGATGAGTTCATGGAGAAGGATGTAGTCGAGGACATATTGAGGAACTCCATTGAGCCGGTCAGAGATTCGTATAGTCCTATCAACAGTCGTGCATGATCCCCAACGCTCATTCATCGTGCGCCAGGTAATCGAGACCGGCTTCTCTGAGAACTCAGGGAGATAGGTAGCAAGGAGCTTGCCGGCCCGCTCAATTAGTTCTCCCTCTGAGACTTTCTCGCGAGCTTCTCTCGTCAAAACACGTTGCACCATTTCGGGGATGAGATCGTTGAGTTCTCGAGCGGGAAGTTTGGCTGGAATCTGAATAACGATCGCGCCTTGTTCGCGATATGCGCTGATTGTCCGTTTTCGTCTTGGGTTACGGATCAATCGAATCTCAGCGCCACCGGATGCTTCCGATCCTGGAATTCGGACTTCTGGGACATTTGGCACTATCGGTCGCTTTGGTCGTTTAGCGCGGATTAATTTCGTATGACTGGGCATTTGTGCGACCTTAGTAGCAAACAAATCTTCCTGAATGAAGTTTTCCATATGCGGAAAATTGTTATCCACGGGTTAAGTATGAGTTATCCCCTGATAACTACTGGTTATCAACACCTTTATCAACAGGAATTTTAAATTCCCGATTAAGTATTCGCATGATTCATATGAGAAAAGGGAGACGTATGGGAGATGAATGTGAGATGTGAATTCAAATCTCGAATTTCCTCCTTCATTTTTCTACCGCACGACTTAACAAGACTTAACACGACTTAATAAGGCTTAATAAGAGAGGAAATAATCCGTCATCGGCAGTTCAAGAAAGCGCCTTGAAATATTCCAAAAATCAAAAGATGGGAATCTCCAATAATTGATGTTAGAAAAATAACAATCTGATAACTACTTACATTTTTTGAAGGGATTTACTTTGAGATTTGCCCGAGAGGAAGTTGATAAATAAATCTCAATGTCATACGTTGCGCTCACGAAGTCCTCGGATAACCGTTCATTATCTGCAAGGGGAAGGCAGATAAAGAATTGTGCGCCCGGGGGCTTCGCTTTTTCTAGGGGCCCTCTGAGTTAGAAGGCTTCTAACTAGAAAGCGTGAAGAATGTATCGAGGCGTTTAAAGAAGCCCTGATAAATCATCAGGCACGATCGTGCTCTTCAAGAATTTCAATGGGTCTGCAAGATCTTCTTCGCGAGGTAGTAACACCGCATCTTCCCAAAGTTTGTCACGATGAGTCTCTGATTGAGTCTCGCCTATGGTTCGCCAAAACCCTGCGCACTCTCGGGCTGTTCGTGGCGACACTTCGAGACCAATCAGTGATGCAAAGAGTTGTTGAGTGGGAGATTTCGTTGCCCGTCGACGTGATTGAGTTTCGCGAAGTTTGATAATTGACGGCAGGCGATTGCCAGCTGCATCAACAACAACTTGATCTATCCACCCATCAATGAGCGCTAATACCATCTCTAATTTCGCAAGAGCATTTCGTTGCACATCACTTTCTTCTGGAGTGAACATGCCACCAGTGAGAGCATTTTGTATTGAAGACGGATTTGTTGGATCGAAGTCACCCGAATTCATCGCATCCTCTGCTTGTCGTTGCATTGCAGAGAAATCAATTCGAATTCCTTTGCCATACATTTCGATTGCATTGCGTAAATAAGAACTTAACCACGGGGTATGTGCAAAGAGGCGAGCGGCCGCAATCTCACGAAGCGCCAAATAAATTCGCACCTCTTGCGCGGGAATATCTAGCCCTTCGCCCCAGCGTTCAACATTCTCCGGAATGAGATACATCCGAATGGGGTTGGTCAGCGGAAGTGAGACATCGTTAGCACCAGTAACTGATGTGGCAAGTGAACCAATTGTTTGTCCAAGTTGCGATGAAATCATCGAACCCATGAGCGTGCTCATGATTGATGCGATATTTCCGATCGGCGGCATTGCAAATCCCGGCATCGCTTGCGAGAGTTCTTCTTGAGAAGGCATTTGTGAAGAGAGCGCATTTGTAATTCCGGAAGTCATACCCTCAATGAGTGGAGTGGCAATCTCTTGCCAACCGGTGATACTTGAATCGATCCATTCTCGCCGACCCATCGCACAATTGTCAGGAATACCAAGAGAAGGAAATGTAGTTGCGCCATCGATCCACAAATCAGCGATCGCAAAGGCGCTTTGAATTTCGGCAAGTTCTAAGGTCCCGACCGGACGCTCGCCTTGGGCAGCGAGAAATTTTCGAGAGATATCGCGGATGACATCTTTCGAAAGTTTCGTGGTGTGTGCCTGACCGGTGAGTGAGGCAATTAACGATTGAATATCCAATCCAAGACCTGAGAATTGTTTGAAGATTTCATTGAACTGCATATTGCCAAATGGATTGACGTTATTGGGTTCATTATTGCTAGGTTCATTCTCGTTAGGATCATTTGGTCCGAAACCAAAACCATTACTCACAAGAACTCCATTCATACTTTCTCATCCAATTACCAACCGCAATTACAGAACCAACGCTCTATGGCACTATAACCGCGAAAGCACCGGCTTTCTTCCCGAGTGTTCTAGGCTTGTAGACATGACGGGCTTATTGGCATGACGGGCTTATTGGCATGATGGCTTCGCACCTCGTCGCTTCCAACGCGCCAATCTCCGCGTTGGTTTGGTGGTTAATCCCAGGCTTGGCACTTATTGGCGCCATTATCTATGTCGTCTGGGTTGCACGGTTCCAAAGCAAATATGAGAACGAGACGAGCCGTTCGGTTGGAAAATTTAAGCGATTTCAAGATTCGTTATCGGCCCAACAGAGAAGTTCTGCGAAACGTCACCAAGGCGAACCATCTAACAACGAATGAATATCTCACCACTCAAAATAGCTAGCCATAGTCCCACTCGTTTTATCCTGACAGTGCTCTTTGGCCTAGCTCTGCTCGCACCGTTGCCTTATGTCGTCATACAACCGAGCACTCCGGAAAACGTTCTTGGCAAACTTATTTCCATTTCGGATACAGAGACTTTTCCAGTAAGTAAAGGCAGTGAACTGTTTATCACCGCAGTATTAGTTTCCGATCCCAGTTCATATATTTCAGGTTTTGAAGTCCTCAAGAGTTGGTTATCTGGCTCGCGCGCAGTCTTTCCGAGAGCAGAGATATATCCGCCTTCACAAAGTGATCAAGAAATCTCCGCGGAAAATAAAGCAGAGATGTCGAATTCGCAGAATGATGCGACTGCGGCCGCACTTAATTTTCTGGGGTATCAATTAACGAAGTCAGTCGTTCTCAACGGCACGCGCCCAGGCTCAGATGCACAAGGTCGTCTTCTCCCAAATGATGCACTTGTTGAGATTGATGGTGAGCGAATAAATTCGACCACCCAGATTCA
>CAXBQM010000015.1:0-18860 GCA_963978235.1 uncultured bacterium
GGCAATCTATAACGGCAAACCACAAACACTTCATTGGATTGTTCCACTATGGATTGGTGGCGCGTACTTCTTTACATCATCGACAACTTTTGCAAATCCTGCTGTTACTTTTGCGCGAACTTTCAGCGATAGTTTGACGGGAATCTCATTGAGTTCTGCTGGGCTATTTATTCTTGCTCAGTTCATCGGCGCCTTTGTTGGACTTGGTGCGGCAAAGATAGTTAAAAATAATTAACGATTGTAAAGAAATGAAATCAGTTCTTTTTGTTTGTGTGCATAACGCCGGTCGCTCGCAAATGGCGGCTGGCTTTATGCGCACATTAGGAGCAGGTAAAGTCGAAGTCTTCTCTGCCGGTTCTGCACCCAAAGATTCAATTAATCCGATCGCGGTTGAAGCGATGGCAGAAGTTGGTATTGATATTGCAAATTTTGTTCCGAAAATTCTTACGCCAGAAGCAGTGCAAAGCTCTGATGTCGTCATCACTATGGGTTGTGGAGATGCTTGTCCTTACTATCCTGGAAAACGATATGAAGATTGGAAGTTAGATGATCCGGCCGGACAATCGATAGATGTGGTTCGTCGCATTCGCGATGAGATTCGCAATCGAGTAGCAGTCTTACTTCAGGAGCTTCTGTTGGGAGAGAAGCAGAAGTAAGAATTAGTAGCGGAAAATGTGTCCGTTTTGCACGCATTTTTATCGAAAAGTTATCAAAATATGCTCTTTTTCAAGATGCGAAAAGTTCCCAGCAGGTTCACACTATTGAGCGCTGGCGAGACAAGGGAGTTCCTCGAGGGCTCCAATGTTTGACAGCTCACGGACTAAAAAGTTCGTAGAAACTTAAGCTCTCACGGAGGCTTATTGCATGGTCGCTCTAAACAGTAATCAATGGAATCTTGTCTATAACGTATTTTCGTTTGGCTTGATCTCCATGCTTGCTTGCACGGTCTACACACTCGTTTCCCAGAGTCGTGTACTTCCTAAGTACCGCAATGCGCTTGTGATGTCATCAATGGTTACCTTCATTGCTGGTTATCACTACTGGCGTATCTTCAACTCATTCTCTGAGTCATCTGCTGCAATGTCAGTAAAGATCACTGGAGAACAGGGTTCATTCAACGAGGCATATCGTTATGTGGATTGGTTGCTCACTGTGCCATTACTTCTTGTCGAAGTAATCGCAGTACTCGCACTTGCGAAGGAAGTTTCCAAATCACTTATCTCGCGCCTTGTTCCTGCATCAGCAGCGATGATTGCTCTTGGTTATCCAGGAGAAATCTCCAACGATCAAAATACTCAGATTTTGTACGGAGTGCTTTCCACACTTCCATTCCTCTACATTCTCTATGTTCTCTTCGTTGAACTAGGCAAATCCCTTGATCGTCAACCAGATGGCGTAGCAGCGACTGTTGGTCGTCTCCGTCTTCTCTTGATCGCAACATGGGGCGTATACCCAGTCTCATACATTCTTGGAATGGGAGATGGCGTTGCTTCTGCTCAACAATTCGTCGGTGTTCAAGTGGGTTACACCATTGCTGACATCTTGGCGAAGTGCGTATTCGGTCTCACAATTTTGAAGATCGCACGCATGAAGTCACATGCAGAAGGAATGAAGGACGACCACTAGTCGTTTTTCAGCACTGTACCGGTATAGGTACACGCTTTAATAGAAATAGAATAAGAGCGTCAGGCAACTGGCGCTCTTATTTTTTACAACACGCTACTAGTGTCTTTCAAAGGAGATAGAGATGTTGAGCAAAATGGCGCTAAATAACTATCGAATGGCTGGCTATCTACTACTTGCTATCGGGCTGATCAACCTTCGCTATCAAACCGGCCACTCAAATGTTCTCCTTCATAGTTTGTACATCATCGTTCCGGGAGGATTGCTCATAGCAATTACATTTCTCCGCAGCGCACAGAATTTTTTAGCAAAGAAAGCAGTCATGTGGGTACTTGCTGCACTAGGCGTGGCGCTAGTTATCTGGGCAATTACCAATTAACACAAGTAAAAAACAATTCAATGCGCATACATAGTCATAGATAAATCTTTACAATGAATGTGTTAGTGGATTTTGATCATCTCGTCTCTGCTGCCGAAAAATTGGGAATAGACAGAGCGCTCATTGAAATTTGGATTCCACGTACTGAATTCGTCAAAGCAGTTGTTGATGGCGAGAATTTATCAATTACTCGTCGCGCTGAACCATTTTTTGGCTGGGCATTTGGGCAATCGCCAATCATCGATCCGGAATGGCCAGAGTTTGCTGTCAATCGGAGCACACCGAAAGAAAAGACTTCCGGATTTACATTGCAAGGACAATGGGATGCTTACGGGATTCACACGCATGCTATTGATTCATTAAATAAAGACTCGTATGAAGTTTTGCGAAATCATGAGGAAATAAACGCAGTAATCGAAGCACATGCACCAGAACTTTCGATTCGTGCTGATGATTCAGAAGTAATTGCGTGGATCGGAATTCGAAAGGACTCAGTAGTCGCCCTCGGAGCGCTCTGCCGATGGGAATCAGGATTTCATGTCTTATCGGCAATCGTTGTTGCCACAAGTGAACGAGGAAAAGGCTTAGGGAGAAGAATTACCGAATCACTCGTTGATTACTCATACAAGCATGGCATCAACTACGTAGCACTTGGTGTTCGTGCTGATAATGAAGCTGCGATTGCAACGTATAATCGAATTGGATTTAAGAAACTCAATGAATTCAATACTTTTTCCCGCAAGTAATTTGTAAATCAGAGAACTATTTCTTAAATCAGCGCACTAGCGACGTGTGGTGCGGGAGGTGGGACTTGAACCCACACGACCGAAGTCACAGGTTCCTAAGACCTGCGTGTCTGCCATTTCACCACTCCCGCGAAATGAAGGGCTAAGGCTACCCTCTCGCGAGTAATGCGCGTGAAACGGTAGCCTTATCTAGGTGTCAGCACATCACCAACTTTCCGAAGCAATTCGCTCAGCGGTAAATACTGCGCATGCTGCCAGCCTCCTTTCAGTCGCTGCACCTGAAACGATCACATTAGAACGACCAAAAAATCGAGATCATGGTGATTACGCAACATCAATTGCGTTAGTGCTCGCAAAAGCAGCCGGAAAACCGCCACGAGAGATTGCAGAGATTGTGGTGAAGGCGCTCTCAGGAAATCCAACAATTGAAAAATTAGAGATAGCTGGACCTGGATTTATCAACATCACTTTGGCAAAGGCATCTCAAGGTGCGGTTGTTTCATCAATTCTTAATCAGAAAGAGAAATTTGGATTAGGAACTTCATTAAAAGGCATCAAGATAAATTTAGAATTTATCAGCGCTAATCCGACTGGACCACTGCACCTTGGACATACTCGATGGGCAGCAGTTGGCGATGCGCTTGGTAGAACTTTGTCCGCGGCTGGCGCTGAAGTAACACGTGAGTTTTATGTTAACGATCGTGGTGTTCAAATGGATCTCTTTGGTGAATCGATTCGGGCATCTGCATTAGGAATTGCGCGACCAGAATCGGGTTACCAGGGTG
Organism: uncultured bacterium; assembly: GCA_963978235.1. Classification (GTDB taxonomy): domain Bacteria; phylum Actinomycetota; class Actinomycetes; order Nanopelagicales; family Nanopelagicaceae; genus UBA7398. The sequence continues at coordinate 3,534 of CAXBQM010000015.1, forward strand.
CATATATCGATGATTTAGCAAGGCAGATAAAGAGTGAACACCCTGATTTTGTCACTCTGCCCGAGAAAGAGTCGATTGTCGCTTTTCGAGAGGCAGGGTACGCGCTGCAACTGAAGCAACAACAAGATGTTCTCGAACGATTCGGAACACATTTTGATGTCTGGTTCTCTGAGCGTTCCATGCATGAGAAAGATGCGATCGCAAAAGCGATGAAGCAATTGAAGGCGCAAGGCCATGTTTTCGAACACGAAGGTGCAACGTGGTTGCGCACTACAGATTTCGGCGATGATAAAGATCGAGTACTTATTAAATCTGATGGCGAATTAACCTACTTTTCATCTGATACTGCGTATTACGTAAACAAACGTGATCGCGGATTCGATATCTGTATTTATATGCTCGGAGCTGATCACCATGGTTATGTTGGACGTTTAAAAGCAACGGCCGCATGTGCTGGTGATAATCCGGACTACAACATCGAAGTCATGATTGGCCAGTTAGTAAAGATTATGGAAGGCGGGGAAGAGGTAAAACTCTCGAAGCGCGCTGGCACGATTATCACTTTAGAAGATTTAGTAGAAAAAGTTGGCGTGGATGCTGCGCGATACACATTGATTCGTTATCCAGTTAATACACCGATGGTGCTTGATGTTGATTTGTTAAAGAAACGTACCAACGATAATCCGGTTTATTATGTGCAATACGCTCATGCGAGAATTGTGGCGCTCCTTCGAAATGCAGCAGAGTACAAAATTCCGGTTGGATTAGCGGTCTATCAACCTGAGTTACTAGTGCACGAACGAGAACGTGAACTTTTAGGAGCGCTCGCTGAATACCCATTGATAGTTGAAAGTGCAGCTTCGATGCGCGAACCTCATCGCATTGCGCGCTATATCGAAACATTAGCGGGGCTCTATCACGGGTTTTATTCGGATTGCCGGGTGCTGCCAATGGGTGAAGAAGAGCCATCTGCGCTCCATGCAACTCGCGCTACTCTCTGCGAAGCAGTTCGCCAAGTAATCTATAACGGACTTTCTTTATTAGGTGTTCATGCACCGGAGCGGATGTAGCAATGTGGTCGACAAATGCTCGCTTCATTAATGGTGAATTGGAGATTGCTGGTTGTCCGGCAACCACACTTGCGAAAGAGTTTGGCACACCACTTTTTGTCGTTGACCAAGATGATTTTGTACTTCGTACACGATCATGGAAATCTGCTTTGGAAAGTAATTTCGGTAACCATGCGGGAACGGTCTACTACGCAGCCAAAGCTTTTATCTCAGTTGAAGTTGCGAAATGGCTCAAAGAAATTGGTGTTGGAATTGATGTCTGTTCGGGTGGTGAGTTATCAGTAGCACTTACTGCGGGATTTCCAGCAGATCGAATTGAATTACATGGAAATAATAAATCAGAAGCCGAAATCTCTCAGGCAATTACAGCCGGAGTAGGAACTATCGTCGCTGATTCACTTATTGAACTCGACCGAATTTCTCAGATTGCAACGAGTATCGGTGTTACGCAAAAAGTTTTGTTAAGAATTACCCCTGGCGTAGAAGCGCATACTCATGAATTCATCTCCACTGCACATGAAGATGTGAAGTTTGGCTTTTCAATAGCAAGTGGCGCCGCGTGGAACGCTCTCATTAAAGCCCGAGGGCTACATGGCATTTCACTCAAAGGCATTCACTGTCATATTGGCTCTCAAATATTCGCATCAGAAGGGTTTGAACTTGCCGCCAAGAAACTCATTGAACTTCTTGCCAAATATCGAAGTGAATTCAATGAGGAACTTCCCGAACTAGATATGGGTGGTGGTTACGGAATTGCGTATCTCGATAACGAAACTGCATTTAATCCAGATGATGCGATGAAAAATCTCGCCCACGTTGTGAAAACGCATTGCCAAGAATTTGGATTAGCGATGCCTCGCGTTTCGATCGAACCCGGTCGCGCAATTGTTGGGCCAACAACCTGCACGTTGTATGAAGTAGGAACGACGAAGGAAGTTCGACTCGATGGTGAGAAAGTTCGTCATTACATTTCAGTAGATGGTGGAATGAGCGACAACATTCGCCCAGCACTTTATGGCGCTCACTACAGCGTTGCACTTGCGAACCGCACACCATCATCACGAACTCGTAACTCTCGAATTGTTGGAAAACATTGCGAAACCGGCGATATCTTGATTAGCGAAGTGGAATTGTCAGATGACGTTAAACCCGGAGATCTCCTCGCGATGCCTGCAACCGGTGCGTATGGCCGTTCGATGGCAAGCAATTACAACCACCTTCCCCGGCCAGCGGTAGTCGCCGTCAAGGATGGAACCGCACGCGTTATTCTTCGACGTGAAACTGCGAAAGATTTATTAGCACTCGATGTTGATGAAGCACCGCGCTCAATGAAACGAGGTAAGTGATGCCAACGTTGAATATTGGCATGCTGGGTTGCGGCAACGTAGGCGCAGAAGTAGCTCGCCTGCTCTCAACCGACAACGGTGATTTTGCAGCTCGTGCCGGTGCCGAACTTGTTCTCACAAAAATTGCAGTGCGCGATCTCAAGAAAACTCGCGCCGAGATTAATCCTGCGCTCTTTACCTCCGACGCCGAGTCAGTAGTGAGCGACCCTGCAATAAGTATTGTGATTGAAGTAATGGGTGGAATTAACCCTGCCCGAGAGCTCTTGCTGAAGGCAATGAAGAATGGAAAGTCAGTTGTCACCGCAAATAAAGCGCTCCTTGCAAAACATGGCGCAGAACTTTTTGATGCAGCAACTGAATATGGCGTTGACCTTTATTACGAAGCATCGGTGGGCGGTGCAATTCCAATCCTGCGACCACTTCGAGAATCAATTGTTGGCGATCATGTCACTCGAATAATGGGAATTGTTAATGGCACGACTAACTACATCCTTACCAAAATGGATGAAGAAGGGCTGCCGTTTGATTCAGTACTCAAGGAGGCGCAAGCTCTTGGTTATGCCGAAGCAGATCCCACTGCAGATGTCGCTGGGCATGATGCAGCGGCAAAAGCAGCGATCCTTGCCAGCTTAGCTTTTCATTCACGAGTAGCAGATAGCGATGTGTACTGTCAGGGAATAACTGAAATCAGCGCGACCGATGTGTCAGTTGCGAAAGCCATTGATCATGTAATAAAACTTTTAGCAATTGCTGAACTCACTACTGATGGAAAAATTTCAGTTCGAGTTCATCCAACTCTCATTCCACGAAGCCATCCACTTGCAGCAGTGCGCAATGCATTTAACGCGGTCTTCGTTGAGGCGGAATCAGCTGGAGAATTAATGTTTTACGGACGAGGTGCAGGCGGCGAACCAACCGCATCAGCAATTCTCGGCGATGTCATTGCAGTTGCTCGCCATAAATCTGGTGGCAGCGTTGGGCCACGTGAAAGTGGCTACGCTGAGCGAGAAATTGCGCCAATAGGAGATGTAAAAACTCGCTATTTAATTCGACTCAATGTGGCTGATAAACCAGGTGTATTAGCGGCTATTGCGCAAATTTTCGCTTCGCAGAATGTTTCCATCCAAACCGTGCGACAAGCAGGGCGTGGCAGCGAGGCTGAACTAATCGTGGCGACCCACGCAGCAAGTGATTCAGCACTTTCGGCAACGGTCAAAGAACTTTCTGGAAATAGTTCAGTGAAGAACGTTGAGAGCGTGCTTCGTATTGAAGGTGTAGTGAACTAGTGGCACATCAATGGCGCGGAGTTATTGAGGAGTATCGCGATCGGTTACCTGTTTCACCATCGACGCCAGTTGTCTCACTCTGTGAAGGTGGTACGCCACTTGTCTATGCCTGCACGATTTCGGAAATGCTCAATAACGAAGTCTGGTTAAAATTCGAAGGCGCAAATCCCACCGGATCATTTAAAGATCGTGGCATGACGATGGCGATTTCAAAAGCGGCAGAAGAAGGATCAAAAGCAGTTATTTGTGCTTCGACCGGAAATACTTCGGCCAGTGCGGCTGCGTATGCAACCAAGGCGAATATGAAACCAGTTGTTCTTGTTCCGCAAGGAAAGATTGCAATGGGAAAACTTGCCCAAGCAATTGCCCATGGCTCACTGCTCCTTCAGGTTGAAGGAAATTTCGATGATTGTTTAACGCTTGCCCGCGACTTAGCTGAAAAATATCCGGTTTCACTTGTGAACTCCGTTAACCCATATCGAATCGAAGGTCAGAAGACCGCAAGTTTTGAAGTGATTGATGCGCTCGGTTTTGCACCAGATATGCATGTCTTGCCAGTCGGTAATGCTGGAAATATCACCGCTTATTGGAAAGGCTATAAAGAATATTTTGCAGATGGCCTATCTCAGAAGTTACCGCAGATGTGGGGCTTTCAAGCAGCTGGCGCAGCGCCCATTGTTATCGGAAAGAAAGTTGATAATCCGGAGACAATTGCTACTGCAATTCGAATCGGCAATCCTGCTTCATGGAACCAGGCGATTGAAGCGCGTGATGAATCTGGCGGGCTGATCGATTCAGTCACTGATGAAGAGATTTTGAACGCCTATCGATTAGTCGCAGGTAAAGAAGGAATTTTCGTTGAACCGTCATCTGCTGCCGGAATCGCTGGATTGATCAAGAAAAAATCGGAAGGAAAACTGCCGAGCGGAAAGAAAATTGTCATTACAGTGACTGGAAACGGCCTCAAAGATGTGCAGTGGATTCTCGACGGCGTCTCAGAAGGACATGGCGCACCTATTGTTATTCCGGTTAATGCGCAACGAGCAGCAGAAGTGATTGGCTTGGCCTGATGTCACGGAGAAATAAAGATCGGCTGACGTATAAAGCAACACCAGTTCAAGTTTCGGTGCCGGCCTCATCAGCCAACCTTGGTCCAGCATTTGACGCCCTTGGCTTAGCGCTCGATCTTCGCGATGTATATGTTGCACAGATACTTGATGATGAAGGTTTCGATATTGATGTCACCGGAGAAGGTGCTGAAGAAATTCCGCGCGATGGTAAGAACTTAGTCATTAAAGCGATGATGCGCGGTTTTGAATTTATGGGTGGCAAACCTCGCGGAATTGCGCTGCGTGCACTTAACAATATCCCGCATGGTCGAGGTCTTGGATCGTCAGCTGGCGCAATTGTTGGTGGTCTCAGTCTTGCTCGCGGTTTAGTTCTTAATGGTCCACAGTTAATGAGCGATAACGATTTCATTGCACTTGCCACAGATTTAGAAGGACATCCCGATAATGTCTCAGCTGCTTTACTTGGTGGGGCAACCATTGCATGGGTTGAAGATCGAATGGGTGTTGCAACTGGATGTGCAACAAAAATTACCGTTCATCCAGATATTCGAGCTCTCGTTCTCGTCCCCACCTCACATCTTTCTACTGCAAAAGCGCGACGATTACTGCCAGAATCAATTTCACATCGCGCTGCATCTATCAATGTTGGTCGAAGTGCGTTACTCGTTCATGCACTTTCTTCTCACCCAGAACTACTTTTTCCAGCTACCGAAGACCATCTCCATCAAGAATTTCGACGTGAAGGAATGGCTCGATCAGTTGATTTAATGAAGAAACTTCGAGCGGCAGGTGTGGCGGCAACAATCTCTGGTGCAGGTCCGAGTATTTTGGTTTTGCACACCGGAAACCAACAAGAGCGTGATGAAATTGTGAAATCTGCCGGGGAACATTTCACCCCATTTGATCTCGACATTTCTTCTCGTGGCGCGGAGGTTGCGAGCGTATAAACCGTTAAAAACGGTGGATTTTTCCCACCTAAGCCGTTGTGCTATGGTTTTCCCACCTGGTAACCGAATTAAGTTCACGAAACAACCAGTAAAAAATCTCAGAAATACCTGCAGGACAATTCCTAAAAAATAACAATCTAAACGCGAGAAAGAAATAAAAAACCTACATGGCAGAAACAACTAAAGCCCGCCGAGATTCAGGCGAGCTCTCCGCACTTCTCATCTCTGATCTTCGCAAAGTCGCAAATAACCTCGGTATTGAAGGTTACGAAGGTATGAAGAAGCCCGAACTGGTCGAAGCAATTTCAAATCTACAAGCGGCAAATCGCGAAGCGGCAAAGGCAGAGCGAGAAGCTCGCCGCGCAGAACGCCAAGCAAAGCGAGATCGAAAGAATAATCGCGGCGCTAGTGGCGAAAACCAAGAAAGCAACGAAGACGAAGAGAATGAAGATTTCGACAATGATTCATCAGAAGATCAAGAGAGTAACAATTCTCGAGAATATAAAGGTAGTGATCGAGTGAACGAAGATAACTCACAAGAACAACGGAACGATCAGGGCTATGACCGAGGTGATCGTTGGAACCGACGCGATCGTGGCAATCGACGTGACCGCAATGATCGATTTGATCGCGGCAATCGACGAGACCGAGGCGATCGTGAAATCACGATTTCGGAAGACGATGTACTGCTTCCAGTAGGTGGCTTACTCGATATCCTCGAAAATTATGCATTTATTCGCACCAGCGGATATCTGCCAAGTCCTAATGACGTCTATGTAGGGCTGCAACTCGTACGCCGTTATGGACTTCGCAAAGGCGATGTGATCACTGGACAAGTTCGTCAACCACGCGAGGGTGAACGCCGCGAAAAATTCAACGCATTGGTGCGACTTGATACCGTCAATGGCGTTGAACCAGAAGCATCTAAAGATCGAGTGGAATTTTCCAAACTCGTACCGCTTTATCCGCAAGAACGATTACGTCTTGAAACCCAGCCAAATATTCTGACCACGCGCGTCATTGATCTCATTTCACCAATCGGTAAAGGCCAACGTGGACTTATTGTTTCGCCACCAAAAGCCGGTAAGACAATGGTGTTGCAATCCATCGCGAATGCCATCACAACAAATAATCCAGAATGTCACTTAATGGTTGTCCTTGTTGATGAGCGCCCAGAAGAAGTTACCGATATGCAACGTTCGGTTAAGGGAGAAGTCATTGCCTCGACATTTGATCGACCAGCCGATGATCACACCTCAGTAGCTGAACTTGCGATTGAACGAGCAAAACGTCTGGTCGAGTTAGGACATGATGTTGTTGTTCTCCTTGATTCCATCACTCGTTTAGGACGTGCTTACAACATTGCAGCCCCAGCATCAGGTCGAATTCTTTCTGGTGGTGTTGATTCTGCAGCGTTATATCCACCAAAGAAATTCTTCGGTGCTGCTCGAAATATTGAAGATGGTGGTTCACTCACAATTCTTGCCACCGCGCTGGTTGAAACTGGTTCGAAGATGGATGAAGTTATTTTCGAAGAGTTCAAAGGCACGGGAAATATGGAACTTAAACTCGATCGCAAATTTGCAGATAAGCGAATTTTCCCAGCGGTTGATATTGATGCATCCGGAACTCGTAAGGAAGAAATCCTTATGGCAACTGAAGAACTCAATATCGTCTGGAAACTTCGTCGCGTGCTACACGCGCTCGATTCTCAGCAAGCGTTAGAGCTCTTGTTAGAGAAGATGAAGGGCACAAAATCCAACGTCGAATTCTTGATGCAGGTTCAAAAGACTACGGTCGGACCTGATCAAGAGAACGGTAAATAAGAGCGCTCAATACTCGAGACGTTTGCGGCAATTTCGTGAACGGAATGGGTTGGCGTTAGCCTTACCCCCTTCGCTGGTTCACCGGTAACGGACCCAGCGGCCACTAAAGGAGAAGAAATGAAGCCTGAGATCCACCCAAATTACACGGAGACCAAGGTCACCTGTGGTTGTGGCGAAACATTCACCACAAAGAGCACAGTGGCAAGCGGTTCACTCTTCGTTGAAGTCTGTTCCGTATGTCATCCGTTCTACACCGGAAAGCAGCGCATCCTCGATACCGGTGGTCGCGTCGCGAAGTTCGAAGAGCGATTTAAGAAGAAGACAGGTAAGTAACTTTCTATAAAAGACCGTTGCTACTCCTTAGTGAGTGGCGCGGTCTTTTTATTTTTCTGAAGGGAGGACTCCATGAGTGACGACAAACGTTTTGCAAAGATGCCCGAGATTCTCAAAGAGTATGAAGAGTTAGAAGCACAGATGGCAGATCCTTCTATCCATGCTGACCAAGGTAAAGCGCGACAATTAGGAAAACGTTACGCACAGCTTGGCCCGGTGATCGCTGGCTATCGCGCATGGAAGAGCGCCGTTGATGATTTAGCTGCTGCGAAAGAACTCGTTGAAGTAGATCCAGATTTTGCGAAAGAGATTCCACAATTAGAGCAGACGGTTGATCAGACATCGTTAATTTTGGAAGATTTATTATTGCCACGCGATCCTAATGATGATCGCGATGTTATTTTAGAAATTAAAGCGGGTGCAGGTGGCGATGAATCCGCGCTCTTTGCCGGCGACCTACTCCGTATGTATCTCCGTTATGCAGAGAAGCAAGGATGGAAAACGGAAGTCATTGATGCCACCGAAAGTGATTTAGGTGGGTATAAAGATATTTCCGTCGCAGTGAAATCTCGTGGCACACCACAACCTGGCAAAGCGCCATTTGCTAAATTAAAATTTGAAGGTGGCGTACATCGCGTGCAACGCGTACCAGAGACCGAATCACAAGGTCGAATTCATACATCTGCCGCCGGCGTACTTGTTCTGCCAGAAGCCGAAGAAATCGATGTCGAAATCAATATGAATGATCTGCGAATTGACGTCTATCGCTCATCTGGGCCAGGTGGCCAGAGCGTGAACACCACCGATTCGGCGGTGCGCATTACGCATGTGCCAACTGGAATTGTGGTTTCGTGCCAGAACGAGAAGAGCCAATTACAGAATAAAGAGTCGGCGCTACGCATCTTGCGCGCACGAATGTTGGCGGCAGCTCAAGAAGCTGCTGATGCAGAGGCTGCAGCAACTCGTAAAAGTCAGGTTCGTACTGTTGATCGAAGCGAGCGAATTCGCACCTATAACTTTCCGGAAAATCGCTTAAGTGATCATCGCGTGAATTACAAAGCAAATAATCTTGATGCGGTATTAAACGGCGAACTTGATCCGGTTATTCAATCGTTGCTCGATGCTGACAAAGCGGAGAAGTTAGCCGCCGCTGAGGCGTGATTGATTCCGAAAGTAAAAAATGCCGAGTGTCAGAGAATTAGTCTTAGCGGGGAAAGCGCAGTTAGCAGCAAATAAAATATCGGAAGTCGATGCTGAGATATTTATTGCGCATTTACTTGGCGTAGAACGAAAAGAGCTTCATTCATATCCCAATGAAATGCCCGAAGAACAATTTATTGATCTGAAGAGAGATTTCAATCATTTCATCACGGAGCGAATTAATGGCGCTCCTACCCAATATTTAGTTGGACAAGCACCATTTCGTTATTTGGTTTTCAATGTTGGACCGGGAGTGCTTATTCCGAGGCCAGAAACTGAATTACTTGTTGATGCCGCGCTTCGAGAGATTAAAGATATTTTTGAAAAACAGAACCGCACAGTGAGCGTTGTCGATTTAGGTGCAGGTAGCGGAGCAATTGCAATTTCAGTTGCGTTTGAAGCTCAGAAACATAATTTTCCAGTAACAGTTGTTGCAGTTGAGAAAGAAGCTGCGGCCGTGGAATGGCTGAAGAAAAATATTCAAAAATACGAAGTAGAGATTCGAGTAGTCCATGGCGATGTGGCAAACGCCCTTCAAGGCGTCAGCGCCGACATTGTGATTGCTAATCCACCCTATATTCCAGAGAGAATTGATCTACCGCGAGAGGTTCGGCGCGAACCCTTGTCCGCTCTTATCGGCGGGGTAGATGGCAGCGAAATCCCAAAACGTTTTATCGATGCAGCAGAACGAATGGTTAAACCAGGTGGCTTATTTATTCTGGAACATTTTGAAGACCATGGTCCAATTCTTGCTGAGTATTTGAAATCGGGATTTACTGATATTTCTCTGCATTCAGATCTCACGCAGCGACCACGGTGGACGAGCGCACGTCGAAAATCTAGTATCGATATTCAGGGGCAAGTAAGGTAGAGATATGGGCGAAACGTTTGCGATAAAACAAGGTCCACGAGCAAAACTAGCGCCACATATTGAGCGAGCAACAGAATTAATTCGAGATGGAAAAATAATCGTAGCGCCGCTTGAAAGCGCCTATGTATTTGTCTGCGATGCATTTACCCATCAAGCAATTGCAGATATCCATCGCTTTCGCGGTGATAAAGAAGGAACTGCTTGCCAAGTCATTGTTGGTGATGCAAAGACCGCATCTGGTGTTTCCATTAATTTTCAAACAAAAGCGCAAGAGTTTGCAGATAAGTTCTGGCCCGGGCTGTTAACTATAAATATTGCAGTGCAAAAAGGTTTAACGTGGGATTTGGGCGATAAACGAGAATTAGGTCAAGTCTCCCTTCGTGTTCCACAGAATAGATTTATGCTCGAACTTGCAAAAAGTTGTGGACCGTTGGCCGTTGCGAGCGCTGCCCGAGCCGGTATGAAACCCGCGCGCGAACTCTTTGGAATACCTGCGCTCCAATCAGAAATTGCTGCAAATTATGATGCGGGAGAGATTGCTGAGGGCGTCGCATCAACCGTAATCGAGATCGCTGGAAACGAGGTAAAAGTCCAGCGAATTGGGGCGATATCGTTAGAAGAGTTACAGTCAGTAGACCCAAATATCGTTCTACCATCGTAGGCTTATGGCATGACTTTCTATGGACCTGATTTCGACCAATTACAACGCCAAGATCCAGATATTGCTGCAGTAGTACTCTCGGAATTAGAGCGACAACGAGAAAACTTGCAATTGATTGCGAGTGAAAATTTCACTTCGCCAGCAGTCTTAGCAGCGCTTGGTTCAACGCTCTCCAACAAATATGCGGAAGGGTATCCAGGAAAGCGTTATTACGGTGGTTGTGAAGAAGTAGATAAAGTCGAAACGATTGGCATAGAACGAGCAAAGTCTCTCTTTGGTGCAGAGCATGCAAATCTCCAACCACATTCAGGTGCAAGTGCAAACGTGGCTGTGTATCAAGCATTTACCAAACCAGGGGATACCGTTTTAGCAATGTCATTGCCGCACGGTGGCCACCTGACTCATGGCTCGAAAGTAAATTTCTCTGGTAAGTGGTTCTCAATTGTTTCTTATGGAGTGCGAGCCGATAACGAACTCATTGATTACGACGAACTTCGTTCCCTTGCGCGCGAACACAAACCTAAGATGATTTGTAGCGGCGCAACAGCATATCCATCCCTGATTGATTTCAAAACGGTTCGAGAAATTTGTGATGAAGTTGGTGCAATTATGTGGGTCGATGCAGCTCACTTCATTGGATTAGTTGCTGGAAAAGCGATTCCATCACCAGTTCCATACGCAGATGTAGTCTCTTTTACAACACATAAAGTGTTACGTGGTCCACGAGGCGGCATGATTCTCAGTAAAGCGGCGCATGCAGCTGCGATTGATAAAGCAGTATTTCCAGGAATGCAGGGTGGACCAATTATGAGCGCTGTTGCTGGCAAAGCGATTGCGCTGAAAGAGTGTGCTACCGCCGAATATCAGACATACGCAAAGAACGTGATAAAGAATTGTCAGGTTCTAGCCAGTTCGCTAGAGAAAGAAGGAATGCGCGCTGTCTCAGGTGGAACGCAAACGCATCTTGCACTTATTGATATTCGGAAAACTGGCGTCAATGGCAAAGTTGCCGATGAACGATGTGGTGCATCGGGAATAACTCTCAATAAAAACTCAATCCCTTACGATCCAGAAACCCCCGCCGTAACAAGCGGAATTCGAGTGGGATCAGCAGCAATCACTACGCAAGGCATGAGTGAGTCAGAGATGCCGCAGATTGCATCATTTATTGCTCGCGCCATTCGTGATGGTGGGGATTCAACAAAAGCGGCAGAGATTCGCAGAGAAGTACATGACTTCACATCGAAATTTCCAGTTTATAAACAATCCAGTAAATGAACGATTTAATTAAATGCGTGAATATCTTTTAACCGGGCTTGTAGCAGCAGCGCTCTGTTATGTATTGACACCTTTCATTAGAAATATGGCAATACGTTTTAAAGCGATGGCCGATGTACGTGAACGAGATATCCATAATGTGAGTACGCCTCGATGGGGAGGGGTTTCAATGTGGCTTGCAATGGGTCTGACTTTGCTCTTTGCGCAACATATGAGACTTGTAGGCCGCGCATATTCACGTGAATTATTAGGAATTTTTTTAGCTGCAACTTTTGTTTTAATCCTTGGCGCACTTGATGACAAATTTGAACTTGATGCAGTCACAAAATTAGCTGGTCAAGCACTTGCCGCAGGGATCTTGTTAATCAATGGCGTGCAAGTTCTCTGGCTTCCGATTAATGGCGTGTTGATCTTGCCTGCAAATATCGGTCAACTTCTTACAGTCATTATTGTTGTGGTAATTATTAATGCGGTGAATTTCATCGATGGGTTAGATGGACTTGCAGTAGGAGTGGTTGCAATCGCGGCAAGTTGTTTCTTTGCTTTTTCTTATCTCCTAGCGGTCTTGAATGGTTTTACTCGCGCCGGAGCGCCATCGTTGATGACAATAATTTTGGTGGGGTTATGCCTTGGTTTCTTGGCACATAACGCATATCCAGCGCGGATGTTTATGGGGGATTCGGGATCGATGTTGCTCGGATTAGTACTTGCGGCATCGGCAATCACGCTCACTGGCCAAATCGATGCAAATGCGCTCTCAGAAGATAATGGCCGATCAACACTAGTACCGCTTTTTCTGCCATTCGCAGTTTTAGCAATTCCTCTCTTAGATTTAATCTGGGCAGTCCTTCGAAGAGCCCGCTCTGGAAAATCTCCATTTGCTCCAGATAAATTGCATTTGCACCATCGCCTACTCAATCATGGCAATTCGCAATACAAGACAACTTTAATTCTATATTTGTGGACCGCTTCGCTAGCGATTCCTATTACGGTAGCCGCTTTTACGCCACCATGGATTTCCGTCATTTTAACTCTTGTGTTGGTATTTATTTCGCTATTCTTGAGTTTCAAGACGAATACTCGCTCACTTGTTGATCAATGAAAGATTGAGGAGCCATGAAGGAAGAAAAGTCAACAGAATTCATCATGTGGGTAGGTGCAATGAAATACGCACTGATAATGGGTTGTATTGGAATTCTTGGTGCAGCTCTCTTCACAGGTAAAGCTGGATTTATTGGTGCTCTATTTGCGCAAATAATAGTTGTCATATTCTTTGCCATTCATTTACTTGTCTCGCATTATTCAAGAAACTTGCAACCAGTAGGTGTGATGGTAATGGCAGTTTTTTCTTATGTAGCTAAATTAATTGCTATGGCAATTTTTCTTTATTTAGTTCTCAGTAATGTCCCAACTCATCTCCTTGATCGCAAGAGTTTTGGAATCGTTGCCGTATTGATCACGCTCGCTTGGTTAATAGGCGAGATACGTGCGTTTCTGTCGCTGAAACTTGGATTACCGCTTCCACAAAAGCGCAATTTTTCGTAACTTTGCGAAACAGTATGGACGTAGATAGATTGTGACCATGGCGGTTTCAGATGATGGCGCTTTTTGGTCAATTGTTGGATATTTAATTTCAGGCTTTCTCATTTGGGGTGGCCTTGGGTATTTGGCGGACAAGTTTTTTCACACACAAATCCTCTTTGTATTTGGCATGATGATAGGTGCGGTCGCCTCGCTCTTTCTTATTTGGTCTCGGTTTGTAAAAAAATAGGTTTGGCGTATCTCACAATTCGTGAGGCTGACCGCAGTAATTTTGCCAAAAACTGGCTATCCCCATAGATTAAGCCCCGGTTAAATTCCCCTGTGCCAATCCTTATTGTCGTATAGCTCAGTCAAAGGAGTTCGGGCTTGTCTGTTTTGTTGTCAGGAACTCAAAGTGGATTTAATCCTCCAAGCGCTGCCGACTTTGAATTTGCTCCAATTTTTGGAAACAGCATATATTTTTCAAAACCAGTTTTTATGGTCGCTCTCTCAGTTATTATAATTTCGGTCTTCTTCATCACATCATCAGCAAAAGCCGCAGTAGTCCCATCTCGATTCCAGTTTTTCGGGGAGTCAATTTATGGATTTGTTCGCAAAACAATAGGCGAAGAAGTTATTGGTCCAGAGTTCCTCAGATTTGTTCCTTACTTATTTTCAATATTTACTTTCGTCCTTGTAAATAATCTTTTTGGAATTGTTCCATTTTTACAATTTCCAACAATGTCCAGAATTGGTTTTCCAATTTCAATCACAATTTGCACGTACGTTGTGTATCACTTCGTTTCGGTTCGACACAAAGGGTTATTGAACTATCTTAAGGAAATTTGTTTCATGCCAGGTATTCCAAAACCGGTTTATTTAATTTTAACTCCGGTGGAGCTTGCTACCTATTTCATTACTCGACCATTAACACTTGCAATGCGTTTGTTCGCAAATATGTTTGCTGGCCATCTTTTACTTCTCATCTTTACTTTGGGTGGAGAATACCTTCTCCACAGTGGCATTATTTTTAAAGTAATGAGTATTTTTTCTTTTGGAATGTCTATAGGACTATCATTCTTTGAATTCGGAATTCAATGTCTTCAAGCGTACATATTTACCTTACTTTCAGCTCTCTACATAGCAGGGGCACTTTCGGATGAACATTAAAATCAAAAGTAAAAACGAGAATTTTGTAGTTGTTTTTTTCACAAAACTACAAAGTAACTTTGTCCAGTCGATCGATTGGTCAATACGTGAAAGGAAAGAGAAATGACAGGTACACTCGCAATCGTGGGCTTCGGCCTTTCGACAATTGGACCAGGTACCGCAACCGGTCTAATTTTCGCGGCATACATCAATGGTGTCGCTCGTCAACCAGAAGCTCGAGCAATCTTGCAACCAATCGCATTCCTTGGCTTCGCATTAGCTGAAGCGTTGGCACTTTTTGGTCTTGTTCTTGCATTCGTTCTCAAATAGTCAACGATTGATAATAAGAGCAGAGATTTTTTAGAGAGGTAACGATGCACGTAAGTTATTCAGTCTTGGCAGCGGCAGAAGAGACACACAGTCCTGTCTTGCCACAGCCTGCCGAAATTATTGTTGGATTGATTGCGTTCTTAATCTTGTTTTACTTACTGAAGACAAGAGCAGTTCCGAAGTTTGAAGCCGCCTACAAGGCTCGAACTGAAGCGATCGAAGGTGGTATTGCTCGCGCTGAAAAGGCTCAACAAGATGCAGAGGCTGCCTTGCGTCAATACACCGCGCAACTTTCCGATGCAAAGGGTGAAGCCCAAAAACTTCGTGACGAAGCTCGTGCAGAAGGTGCAGCAATTATTGAACAGATGCGAAGTGCAGCCCAAGAAGAAGCAAATCGAATAACTGCTTCAGCTCGCGCAGCGATTGAGTCAGAACGTCA
>CAXBQM010000016.1:0-18088 GCA_963978235.1 uncultured bacterium
AAGATTCCAGCAGGAACTCTTGCCGGAACTCAGGGTTACACAAATAAATCACAATTTGGTCTGCCATATGCAACATCAGTTCTTGGTGTTATGTATAACCCAGATCTATTGAAGAAGGCGGGAATCAAAGCTCTTCCAACAACGTGGGCTTCTTTCTTAGCTGCGCTAGATAAAGTAAAAGCAGCCGGAATTTTGCCACTTGGCAATGGTTCGGGTTATGCACCAGGTATGGAACAACTCTGGGGCGCTGTGGGACCAACTTGGTATGGCGGAAATGACTTCTACAAGCAAGTTGTTGCCGGTAACAAGACTTTCACAGATAAGAACTTTGTCGCATCACTACAAGCAGTGAAAGATCTTGTTGCTTATTTCCCAGCCGGACATGAAGGATTGGATTACAACACAGCACGTGGCCTTTTCGCTAACGAAAAAGCTGCGTTCTACATCGGTGGAAATTATGAAATTTCATATTTCCGTTCGCTTAATCCGTCACTTAACGTAGGTTGGATGCCAGCTCCTGCAAAGAGCGCTGGTGACACTCGTTATGTCACGAATTGGGCAGATGGCGGTTTTGCAATCAATGCCAAGACAACTCATAAAGCTGAGGCAATTAAGTTCATGAACTTCCTTGCAAGCAAGGCTTTCATGCAGGCTGCGGCTGATACTTTGGGCTGGATTCCAACAATTTCCGGTATCAAAGTGACGGATCCAGCTGTGATTTCAATGCAGCGTGCGATTCCTTCATCCGGAACGCCATTCTTGACCTTGGTTGGATTCCGATACGGAACACCTACAAGCTCATCAATTATGCAACCTGGCTTCCAGAAAGTAGCAACTGGAGCGCAGACACCAACTGATCTTGCGAAAGCGATTCAGACTGGCGTTTCCTCTTGGTACAAGCCACAAGCAGGTAAAGCCTAAAGAAAAGTAAGTAAGGCGCAGGGAGAAATCCCTGCGCCTTTTTAAATACAGGAGATTTATGGCACGGGCAGGGATAAAGCGCGAACAGAATAAGTATGCCGCGCTGCTACTTACTCCCGCGCTTGCCGTAATCATTATTTTTACAAGTATTCCTGCTCTCACCACTTTAAGTTATGCCTTCTTTCGATGGCAAGGTTTCCAACGACTTGGTTTTGCTGGCGTAGAAAATTTTCAAAGACTATTCAATGATCCATTCAAGAGTTATTTCTATATGGCGCTTCGCCATAACGTCTTAGTCTTTATTGCGATTCTATTTATTCAAACCTCATTGGGAATACTTGTCGGTTATGCACTCTTTAAATTGAAACGTGGCCATCGATATTTTCGAACAGTTGTGTTCTTGCCCGTAATTTTTTCCCTTGTCATAGTTGCATATATGTGGCAAGCGATGCTCGATCCATTCTATGGACCGGTAAATTATCTGCTTCATTCGATTCATTGGGATGGTCTTGCAAAAACTTGGCTAGGAAGCACTAGTACGGCCCTTCCCACCCTAGTTTTTATAAATCTCTGGCGATGGGTAGGTTTCCCAGCAATAATTTTTCTTGCTGGATTTAACTCAATAAATACCGAGTTCATTGAAGCCGCGCGAATTGATGGTGCGAGTGAAGGTCAAATATTCAGAAAGATACTTCTTCCGTTGTTAGCGCCATCAATGACAATCGTGACGATTCTGACTTTTATCGGGGCCTTTGAATGGTTCGATTTACCTTATGTTTTAGGCGGCACTAACGGAAACCCCGCCGGAGCAATCGATACGTTGGCGCTTATGTTCTACCGATTATCTTTTGGATCGGTTGATTCTGGCGCGAATGAAATTGGTGTTGGTTCCGCGCTTGGAGTTCTCATCTTTACCATAGTGGGAGTTGGCGCAACTTTCGGCTCTCGGTATCTAAGATCAAGAGAGGTTGAGGCATGATCAAGATTCTTGCCTCGCGTAGCTTTTTTAAAGCGGTACTTATTTTCAATTCCGTAATTGTGTTGGCACCAGTTCTATTCCTAATCAATTCATCTCTGCGTGAAACAAATGATTTTGCGCGAACACCAATGAAACTTGCACGAAGCCCCTATTGGCAAAACTATAAAGATGTGTGGGCGGGTGGTAATTTTCCGATTTACTTTAAGAATTCTTTGATAGTTACAGGAGGATCGTTAATCGTCATACTTGCTCTTGGGTTAGGAGCTGGTTTCGTTCTCGGGCGATATCAATTCAAAGGTCATGGTTTAATTCTTGGTTTTGTACTTTCTGGAATGTTGGTTCCAGCGAAACTTGCCATCATTCCACTCTTTATCCAATTGAAATGGATGCATTTATTAGATTCTCATCTTGGCTTGATTTTGGTCTACTCATCAGGAGCGCTACCGGCTGCGATATTTATTTTGAGTGGATTTTTCCGCTCACTCCCAACGGACTTAGATAGTGCGGCTCGTGTTGATGGCGCTTCAGAATTTCAATTGTTGATGAAGGTACTTATGCCATTAGTGAGGCCAGGACTTGCGATTGTCGCAATTTATTCAGCGATTCCTATTTGGAATGACTTCTTCTTGCCATTGGTATTCCTACAAACCCCGGAGAAAAAAACAATTATGCAAGGGCTTACAGCATTCTTTGGCGAGTATGCCTCTCAATGGGGAATTATTTTTGCTGGGCTAACTATTGCGGCGTTACCACTTGTCACTCTTTATTTGATTCTCTCAGAACAGTTCATTAAAGGACTTACTGCAGGCGCTGTGAAAGGCTAACCTCATGGCTTTCACGCTAGGAATCGACGGTGGCGCTTCGGCAGCAAAGTGGGCGTTGCTAGACGATGCTGGAAAATTTATTGAGGGTTCGTCCGTTGCAATTGATGGACACGTATACCGAGAAGATTCACGAGCGCGTTTAGAGAAAGTACTTCGAGAAATTTCCTTGCGCACTGATGGCGAAGAAGTTCGATCTATCTATGCAGGCATTACCGGAATTGGAAATCGCCCGGAGAGTTCAGAGGCAGTAAAGGCAATAGTTAAAGAATATTTCCCAACTGCAAGAATAGAAATCGTTATAGATATGGTTCTTGGGTTTCGTTCACACTTCAAATTAGGTGAAGGCATATTTCTTTATGCGGGTACGGGTTCAATTGCCATTCATATTAATCAAGCCGAAGAGATTTTTCGTGCCGGTGGTTGGGGATATTTATTGGGTGACGAAGGAGCAGGTTATTGGATGGGTCGCGAGGCGATACGCCGAGTTGTCTCCGCACTCGATATGAAACTTTCGTTGGAAAGATTTGAGAGCGAAATTCTCGAAGTAATTGGGGCCAATGATTGGGACGGAGTTAAATCCTTTGTTTATTCTCAAGATCGCTCGGCAATTGCATCATTAGCTCGCACGGTTATGGGTTTAGCACAAGAGAACGACGAGACTGCAATGGATATTGTTGAGACCGCAGGCGAATATCTTGTTGATTTAGTTCACCAGATTGAATTAGTGATTGGGAAAAGAGATTTGCCGGTTGTATTTGGCGGAGGTTTGAGTGAATCTGGCGAGTTGCTCATCAATTCAATCAATCGGGGAATTGGTAAAACAGTAAAAATTTCTGATTGTCGAATGGCTAATCGAGCAGCTGAGCTAGCTCGCTAGCGTAAAACTTTTTCCTCGTTTTTCAATCAAACCATCAATTTCTAAGCTTTTTAGCGCCTTTTCCAGCTGATTTTTGTCGCTCCATAACTTTTCGAATTGTGACTTAGTGCCTCGATCTTTCTCTCGAAGGTAATTAAGTATTGTTCCGCGACATTGACGGTCAGTGCCGTGCCAACTTTGAGATTTTCTCTTCGGTGCACGCGATTTCGGGTAGCCCTTAAAGCGCCAAACACAGAATTGCGAAATGGGGCAGATTTCGCATTGAGGTGATTTGGCAGTGCAGATAGTTGCACCAAGTTCCATCGTTGCAGCAGCCCAGAGCGATGCTTCCTTGGGGATGAGTTTCTCGCGTTTTCTTCGCTCTTTGTTGTTGAGAGTGAGAGCAGCAATTTCTTTACCATCAATTGCGCGGGCAAAGACTCTTCGAATATTGGTATCTAAAACAAGTGCTCGTTTTCCAAATGCAAATGAATAGATTGCTGCTGCGGTGTATTCACCTACGCCAGGAAGCTCTCGTAATTCAATAATCGTCTTTGGAATGCTTCCTTGATATTTTTCCGAGATTATTTTTGCAGTTTCATAGAGTCGTAAGGCACGACGTGGATAACCAAGTCGACCCCAACTTTTTATAACCTCTGATTTTTTAGCTTTCGCTAGATCCTTTGGCGTCGGCCATTTCTTCATCCATGCTTCCCATACAGGAAGTACTCGATTTACTGGAGTCTGTTGCAACATAAATTCGCTTACGACAACTCCCCAGGGAGAGGATTTACGCCAAGGCAGTGGCCGTTTATTTTTCCAGTACCAGGTATGTAATTCGGAATGCATAATTAACCATTTGTAATTTTTACTTTGGTGATGGCTTGTTCTAATCGAGCCACTTCAATCACTTCCATTCCAGGGACTTTTGACTCAGAGCCAATTGGTACAAGGGCACGCTTAAAACCTAATCGGTGTGCTTCTTGTAGTCGCCTTTGGACGCCACTTACTTTTCTTATTTCGCCAGCCAAACCGACTTCACCGATTGCAACCAGGTCAGCAGGCAGAGCGAGCCCTTTTGCGGCTGAAGCTACCGCAAGCGCAACTGCAAGATCAGCCGCGGGTTCAGCCATTTTCATTCCACCGACCGTTGCGGTGTAAATGTCGCGGCCGCTTAATCGAATATTTGCGCGGAGTTCGAGAACCGCCAATGTCATTGCCGTGCGCGAATTATCCAATCCACTTGTGACGCGTCGTGCGTTTCCATAATCGATATCTTTTGCGGCGCTAACAAGCGCTTGAATTTCAGCGAGGAGTGGGCGCCTTCCTTCAAGCGTTACCGTGACGCAACTTCCTGGCACAGGTTCAACATGGCGAGTTGTGAAAAGTCCGGTGGGGTCTGGTAATCCTTCTATGCCACCATCATGTAAATCAAAACACCCAACTTCATCGCTTGCGCCATATCTATTTTTGATTGCGCGAACCATTCGAAGTCGAGAATGTCGCTCACCTTCGAACTGAAGAACTACATCAACAACATGCTCAAGCAGTCGTGGTCCGGCAATAGAACCATCTTTTGTCACATGGCCAACGAGAATTAACGTAATTGCTCTCTCTTTGCAGAGTCGAATGAGCGCAGCTGCTACTTCTCGAACTTGTGTTACTCCACCTGGTGCAGAATCAATTGCTGCGGATCCAATAGTTTGAATACTGTCGATAATTAGAAGCGAAGGTTTTACTTGATCGATATGAGAAATTACAGAGCCCAATTCAGTCTCACTTGCAAGCCAGAGTGAAGCATCAAGAGCTTTTAATCTTTCCGCGCGGAGTCGCACTTGCGAAGCAGATTCTTCACCACTTATATAAAGAGTTGTTAAACCTCTACGCGCACTCTCTGCTGCAACCGTTAATAACAGCGTTGATTTTCCAACGCCAGGTTCACCAGCGAGAAGAATTGCTGCGCCAGGTACTAGTCCGCCACCGAGAACTCGATCTAGCTCTGGCACACCACTTGTGCGCGCTTTCGCTGATTCAAGTGCCACTTCACCAATTGGTTGAGCGGCCTGCGATACTGCGGTTGGAATGAGGGAGAGTTTCTTAGGTGCTGAAACTTCTTCAACCGTTCCCCAAGCCTGACACTCACCACATCTGCCAACCCATTTAGATGAACTCCAACCACACTCACCACATCGAAAAGGATCTTTCGCAGGTTTTGTCGAGTTCTTTGCCATGGACAGAGCCTATGACGTAGCGGTGACGATGTCTTATTTTCGAGCAGCAGCGGTCGCTGGATGCACAACAAAGAGCGGGAGAGATTTGCGACGACGCGAATTACGCGCTTCCATGCGGGCGTCACAATGGCGAGCGAGTTCTTTGTAACCAGCTGGGCCAATGAGAGCGACCAATTCGTTTTTGTTTGAGATATATACGGGATCTTTTCCGATATGAGCTTCGGTATTACTTGTGCAATACCAATCGAAATCAGCGCCACCTTCGCCCCACGCCAATCGCTCATACTCACCAATTACCGTCACAGAAAATTTGTTATCGCCAATAATTCTCTCTTCAAAAGATCGACGAATTGGTAGTTGCCAGCACACGTCAGGTTTTGTTTCAACAAAATGAAGTCCGTCTTGAAGTGCAAGCGTATGTAACGCACAGCCATATCCACCACTGAAATCTTTTTGATTCATGAATATGCAATTACCGTTAATTTTTTTAGTCTTTCGATCTTTATCAAGACCAAGTTCAGAGATTCTTAAAACCTTGCCTTTGCGGGCCGCATGATAGTTCTGCCAAATATCTGGTGTAAGTCGAGCTGCGGCTTTCTCTACTCGTTCTTCATCTTCTTCGCCTGAGTAATAAGCGCCATCAGAGCAACATCCACTATCGGGTTTGTCCGCATCTAAACCTTTACAGCCATTGCCGAAGAGACAGGTCCAGTTAGATGTCAGCCAAGTGAGATCGCATTTAAGAATTTCTTTGGGATTTGCTGGGTCGACAAACTCAATCCATTCGCGCGCAAATTGTGCATGTACCTCAGGCATAACCGCAGAGCCTAAGGCTTAATAGGTAGGCTTGTCACATGAGCAGAGATCATCAATTCGCCGATCGAAATTGTATTGGCGTAATTGGTATTGGAATTATGGGCGAAGCGTTAATTACCGGTCTTCTCTCAGCGGGCTATAAAGGAAGTGCTATTTGTATTGCCGACAAGAGAGAAGAAAGAGTTGGTGAAATTGCTAGAAAATATGGCGTTTCGCCATCAACTCCAGAGAAGATAGCAACGGAGTGCGACGCTATTTTGTTTGTGGTTAAGCCACAAGATATGGCAACGGTGCTTGATGACATTGGATCGAAAATTCCGATGTCAACCTTATTGGTCAGCTTCGCTGCGGGAAAGAAAACTTCCTTTGTAGAAAGTCGCGTTATGGATGGTGCACCAGTCCTGCGAGTGATGCCAAATACTCCACTTTTGTTAGGTCGTGGCATGGCCGCTATTTCAGCAGGCAGATATGCGATTGAAGCGGATATTGATTTCATCACGAACGTTCTCTCTGCAAGTAGTGAAGTAATTGTTGTTGACGAAGGACTCCAAGATGCAGTGACGGCTACCAGTGGCTCGGGCCCGGCTTACTTTTTCTATTTTGTTGAGGCAATGATTCAGGGAGCAATGGATTTAGGTTTATCAGAACGAGATGCAACAACTCTAACAATACAAACAATTAATGGTGCTGCCACCATGTTAAATGAGAGCGGAAAATCGCCAAAGACACTTCGAGAAAACGTAACTAGTCCTAACGGAACAACTGCAGCTGCGATAGCCGCTTTTAATGAATCCGGCGCAGATGAAATTATTGCGAAAGCGATGAAGGCGGCTAGAGATCGATCTCAGGAATTGGCTTGAAATTTAAAGCATTTACCCTGCTTTTTACGCTTTTTCTTGCGCAAGATATAGCCACTGCAGCACCGCAGCCAACAGTGAAAGTCTTACAAACCTCATTTGCTATCGAATCAGGTTTTGATGTTGCTGGCATGTTGTTGGATGGTAATTCAGTTCTTTTAGCAGGGTCTAGATCTGGAATGGCTGAAATCTCAGCTCGCACATTTAACGGCGCACCTCTTTGGAAAGTGAATCCACCTCAATCGAGCATTGCGATAGATATCAAGAGTGGCATTGATGGCACTTTTTGGGTTCTCGGCGCGAGTGAAGTTATTGAGACGAAAACTGCGGTTACTACGCCGGCAATAATCAATGCGGATTCAGTTGTGGTCACGAGTCCGTCGAACGTGAGTTTAGGTTTGCGTGCGCTAAATCTCTGGCAGATTTCAAATTCTGGCCAAATTATCAACACCATTACCTATATAAATTCAGCAGCAACACTTCCTCGAGCGCTCTCAGTAAGTGCCACTGGCATTGCTGTTGTTGGTGATCAAATGAGTGCTAATGGCAGAGTTGGAGCGTTATGGATATGCACTTTCTCTTCCTGCGCTGCGCCACTATTGATTGGGTTGAACAACACATCGATACAGGATCTCACGCATATTAATGGTGAGATTTATTTGGTAGGTCAAAGCCAAGATTCCATTACAAAACTGCCATTAAAAGGTTTAACTGATGGCATTGTTATTAGAGCGAGTACCTCGGGGACCATCAAAAGTGCGATGAGAAGTTCGCTCCCGAAGACTTTTCGGAGCTGGCTGAGTGTCACACCTAAACAACTTCAAGGTGGTATTTCTCTCGGTAAATCGTTAGAAGCCTGCATTACTCAATTTAATTGGCTGCCTGGAAAATTTGGTCTGCCAATCTGGAGCGTTCGATACCCAGCAAAATCAACTGCTTTAACAGCGGGAAACGGCTCGGTTTTTCTATCAACAGGGGGAATAGGTTCTCTCAAGAATTGGAAACCTAAAACCCCACAACTCTTATTGCTGACTTTTGATAGTAAAGGTGGAATCAAAAACGCAACTGCGATAAATGCCGCTGGCTCTCCAGTATCGTTCGACTATCTGAACGGGCTTGGTTACGGAGTAATAAGCTCACTCAGCAATACCATGTACTTCACACTCGTCCGAGAATAAGAAAAGAGGTTGAAATGGGTTCAGTAGTTAAGAAGCGCCGTAAACGTATGGCGAAGAAGAAGCATAAGAAACTTCTCAAGAAGACTCGTATTCAACGTAGAAATAAGAAGTAATTACTTTAACAGGGAAAGTTTTCCGTTAACACTAGTAAGTGCGTAACGGACTTTCCCTAAGGTAATCCACAAAACGTTTGCTTCTTTTTCAAAGAGCGCGGTTGAAACTAAATCTACTGACTGATCAACTTTATTTAACTTACATAAACGGGCCTGACATCCAACCAAGATATCTTTATCGTCGATAGCAATTGGCCCAAACGGGACACCAAAGTTATCTATTGATGTTGTCGATGATGGATCTGTCCCGGAAACAGTTGCCCAGACAACTCGATTGGGATTTGGAATCGTAATTCCACTCGCGCTAAACCAAGCAGCAAATACCCGCGTGCCAACGAGTGATAAGGCAACGTTATATCCGGAGACTGCCAAGGGACCACCAGTCGCAGCCAACGTCGTATATTGCCAATCTTCCGGATAAATTGATGAGCGAGTAGCTAGTCTGACTTCACCGGTCGTTGCTTCTGTATTTTGATTAATTGTGAGAATTGAGTCGTAAAGCAGGTAGATCTTCTTATCGACAGCGAGTGCTTGTAAATGAAAACC
The DNA here is from genome assembly GCA_963978235.1 of uncultured bacterium. Lineage (GTDB taxonomy): Bacteria > Actinomycetota > Actinomycetes > Nanopelagicales > Nanopelagicaceae > UBA7398. The sequence goes on from CAXBQM010000016.1 coordinate 9,322, forward strand.
AACATCTCCGGTGGTGTGATTATCAGTAGTTTTGTCGCCATCAACCATCTCGTATATCCACGATGATCCACTACGTACAGCACCGAGCAAAACTCCTTGTGATTCATCTCGATAGAAAACTTGGATACCAGCAGGAGTAATTGCACAAGCATTTGTCACGCTGACATCACTATTTGTTCTCGTCCGATTGGGATCGTCGTACTTATTAAGTGAGTCGCCATTGCCATCGACAATTTCAAATTTCCATTTCTTACCGTCGTAAACTGCATAACGGAGATCTTTGTCGGTTAAATCAGCATAGAAAATATGTAGCTTTTGCGATGTTCCTGTACCACTTGTGCAGAGCGAGATATCTCCCGCGACATTGTGTGAAGTCTTCCCATCGCTGGCAGAGTTCCCATCGATAGTCGAGATATTCCACTTTTTACCGTCATACGAGGCAAGTTTGAGATCGCCATTCTTTGAATCAGAGTAGGCAACAATTTTCTGATTTTTATACGTACCAGAAGCAAGGAATTTACCGTCAGCTTTGGCATCGATGGTAGTTACTCTCCATGTGGATTCAGGAATGACTGCATTGGTAGTAACTGGGTCGGATGAGCCAAGTTGATTCTTTGCGGTGACGGTAAAAGAGTAAGAAGTACCATTTTTTAGATTGGGAACAATCACTGGTGACGTGAGTGCAGTGATGGGATCGGAATTATTGCTCGCTTGAATTTCATACGAAGTTACTTGAGAAAGTCGAGCATTTCCTGGCGGATCGAAAGTCACGATCGCTGATTTATCGCCAACTATTGCTTTTACGTTACGAGGACCTTCTGGTAATCCAGTTGGAGTTCCTGGTGCAGGTTTTCCACGCATATCTTCGAGCATTGCTAGAAGTATTGGTCCAGGGGAATGAAAAACTTCGCCCACATCAAGATTAGGAGTCATCACAGCATCGGTAGGTGATGAGGAGTATGTACTTTCATCGAGATGGCTAATTGAAGAACCTGCTTCATAACGCGCAGGTGTGTAGAGAAGAATCTTGTTTCCGTTATTTGCAGCCACTCCGAGTGGACCAGACCAGACTAATTTATTAATCATTGCTTTACCGAGATCAAGTGAAGGTGATGGTAAATCAATTAATTGGTGGCCATCAGGAAGTTGCGTGTATGCATCAAATGGAGTTGGTTGATCGATACTTCCATAACCAAAAAACGGATCGTAAGCGGCGAGCGTGAGAAAACCCAGACCGTGGGCTAATTCATGGAGAACGACAGATTCAAGATCGTATTCACTCCGCGAAGGTCGACCGTCAATTCCGGTATACCAAGGTGCGCGAGCATTAATTGTCATGATGATGTCCGGGCGGTTGACATCGAGATCTTTGCCCGCAAGTGCATTTGCTAGTGCAGATGGATAATTGATATCGCGCGCCGGTGCACCGGTGAAATTCTTATAGAAAAAATCTGGGCGAGTTGAACCGAGCACACCACTTGTTTGGCGCCCCCACGTAACTTGCACTTTTATCGGCACTGCCGATTGGAACTTGTCGGACCAAATATCTGCCGCCGCTTGAAAAGCCGCCTGGGCATCTGCCGGGAAACCAATATAAGAAATTTCAAATCTGCTCTTTGTGTTGACATTGGCGGCAATTGGTTTCGGACGTGCAACTATTTTTGCGGATGTGCTCTGGGTAGTCTGCACACCAGTTCCATAAGTATGGAACCAGACAGTAGATGGAGTGCGTTCAAATGGTAAAGCTTGAGCAGTTTGTACAGTGAGCAAAGAAAATCCGAGAGTAAGTACGACCGAAAGACTCAAGATTTTTTTGCGCATGGCGGGAACTTATCAAAGAGCCACGAGCGCTAAAACCCGAAGAAAGCCATCTGTGGAAATTGTCAGGAAGAATTAAGGTTTACCTGTGAAAAACGTCCTTATTTATTCGCGCCATGGCTGTCACCTCTGCGAAATCGCAGAGAAAACTGCCAGAGATTTACAAGCTGAATACCCTTTTCAATTGTCGGTGAAATACATCGACGATAATCCAGAGTTAGAGAAAGAGTACGGAGAGAAAGTTCCCGTAATTTTAATTGATAATCAGCCACATGATTACTGGCGACTTGATAAGACTCGTTTCATCTCCGCTATCAGCAATTAAATTTTGCCGGACAGAACATCATCAGCATCAATAATTCGATAGGCATAGCCTTGTTCGGCGAGGAATCGTTGACGATTTTGTGCAAAATCTTGATCGACTGTATCTCGAGCAACAAGTGAATAGAAGCGCGCGCCTCGACCATCTGATTTTGGACGAAGTACTCGACCGAGTCGTTGCGCTTCTTCTTGGCGTGAACCAAATGTTCCGGAAATTTGAATTGCGATAGACGCTTCGGGTAGATCAATCGAAAAGTTTGCAACTTTTGAAACGACTAAACACTTCAATTCGCCAGTGCGGAATAGTTGGAATAAACGCTCTCGTTCTTTAACAGGTGTTTCACCTTTAATCACCGGGACTCCCAGTGTTGCCGCAACATCATCGATTTGATCAATATATTGGCCGATAACGAGAACTTGATCGTTTTCATGCCGCTTAGCGAGCGCAACAATGACATTTTTCTTTGTCATCGTGGTTGCGCATGTTCGATACATATCTTCACGCTCGGCAGTCGCATAGGCGAGACGTTCATGATCGGTTAATGTCACACGAACTTCAACGCAATCTGCTGGCGCTATATAGCCTTGCGCTTCAATCTCTTTCCACGGCACATCAAATCGCTTTGGACCAATAAGAGAAAAAACTTCGCCTTCCATTCCATCTTCGCGAACCAGGGTTGCAGTTAATCCAAGTCGGCGACGCGATTGAATATCAGCGGTAAATCGGAATATTGGCGCCGGGAGAAGGTGCACTTCATCGTAAATAATTAAGCCCCAATCGTGAGCATCAAAGAGATCAAGATGGGCGTAGACACCTTTTTTCCGAGTCGTCATCACTTGATAAGTAGCGATAGTGACGGGTCGAATCTCTTTCTTAGCACCGGAATATTCACCAATCTCATCTTCGGTGAGAGTAGTTCGGCGAAGAAGTTCATCGCGCCACTGTCTGGCTGCCACGGTATTTGTTACCAAAATTAGCGTTGTTGCTTTTGCATGTGACATCGCCGCTGCACCGACAATAGTTTTTCCAGCGCCACAAGGAAGAACGACGACTCCAGATCCACCATGCCAAAATCCTTCTGCAGCAAGTTTTTGATATTCACGAAGTTTCCACTCACCCTCTTTAAGTGAAATGTCGTGAGCTTGGCCATCGACATACCCTGCAAAATCTTCAGCCGGCCAGCCCAACTTCAACAGCGCTTGTTTGAGAAAACCTCGTTGACTTGGGTGTACTGCAATCGTTTCATCATCAACCCGTGCGCCAAGTAATGGTGCAACTTTCTTTCCGCGTACAACTTCAGCAAGGACGGCGGCATCATGTGAGATGAGAACTAATCCATGAACCGGATGCGACTCCAAGCGAAGTCGACCGTAACGCCCCATCGTTTCGGCGATATCAATAAGAAGTGAATGGGGAACTGCAAACCGCGAATATTTCAATAATGTGTCAATAACTTGTTCGGCATCGTGACCTGCAGCGCGCGCATTCCACAAACCGAGTGAAGTTAAACGATAAGTGTGAATATGTTCAGGTGACTTTTCTAATTCAGCAAATGGTGCGATATCTCGCCGACATTCGGCAGAAAGTGGATGATCGATATCAAGTAAGAGCGTTTTATCGCTCTGAACAATCAGTGGGCCATCAGTCATGCGCGAGAAGATCCTTCAGAAATGCGTGTAATAAATCAGCGCGTTCTTGAACCGATGACGCTTGGACCCACTCTGACAGCGCGTGTGCGCCAGCCCCAACAGCTCCTAAGCCATCAAGCGTTGGCGCGCCAGCTGCCGCTGCAAAATTACCGTCACTTGCCCCACCAACTTTTGCATGGCCGATAGGAGCGCGACCAAGTGAGGCAACAACTTTTTCAAAACGCTCATATAACGCCATCGTTGAGCGCTCCTCCAAAGGTGGTCGATTAATTCCACCTGAAATTTCAATTTTCGCCTCTGGATGAATTGGTTTCAATTGTCGAATGGCGCTATCGATCCGCTCAAGTTCTGCCATTTCAAAAGAACGAGCGTCGATATCCAAAGTTGCTAACGCTGGAACGGTATTTGTAGTCGTGCCAGAAATTAACTTTGTAGGAACAACAGTTGTTCCTTTCGCTGCGCTTTCTAATTCAATAATCGTTTTAATGAGGTGAGCGATTTCAACAGTTGCGTTAATTCCTTTTTCTGGTTCTAAACCTGCATGTGAAGCGCGGCCATGAACTGCAATCTGATACATCGAAGTACCTTTGCGACCTGTTTTAACTTTGCCATCAAGAGTTGCTTCAAGAACGAGCACTGCTTTTGCATCTTTAGCCAACCGCTGAATCAATGATTTAGATGTTGCACTTCCCGTCTCTTCATCGCTGGTTGCGATGAGTGCAATTCGGTCATGAGCTAAATCTTTCATTGCGTATAACGCTTGAATAAATCCAGCTTTCATATCGAAACATCCAGGGCCACGAATCACATCATTTTCAAGAGACCACAAAGGTTGATACGAACCGTGTGGCCAGACAGTATCGAGATGTGCGAGCAGAATGATCTCTGGCTTTTCCGCACCGAACCAGAAAACTGGTCGACCTTCTTCGGTGATGATTCGTGCCGTTTTTCCATGCACTCGTTCAGCGATTGTTGCAGCAGCTTGAATAACTTTGGTGCACGCTGCTAAGTCTTCGGTGGGAGATTCAATCTCTACGAGAGTTTTGAGATCGTTGAGAATCATGCGCTTAGTCTGCCGTAACTCATACTCACGCTGGAACCACGCCAGTAATACGCGGGATTTTGAAGTGTTGCAGTTGTCCTGATGCGTGATCGCGTGCGAGGAGTGTTCCCAAAGAAATTGAAACGGGATCAATTACTCGTTGCGTCACACCACCATTCGTGTCCGCATAGCCGATTACTAAAGTCACTTCATCACCGAGATACTTATTAAGAATTTCAAGGGTTTCGTTTGCGGTGGTTCGAGGGATATCGGTTCGAAGATGAGGTTTTTTCGCAGATGCCCGTTCTCCTGCACGTAAAGTGCGAATCGCTGTCGCCATAATGGTTTCGGACGGTGTTACCAGGTCACCAATAATTCGCGGCGGCTTCGGTCGAGATTTTGCGCGCATCTGTCCTACCGAAGTAATTGCTACGCCAGAGGCAGTTTCACCAGTAGGGAAGTATCCGGCGGCACGAAGATCTTCAATCACGTCAGAATTTTCAAGTTCTGAAACGAGTACTTGTGGTGCAATTGCTCGAAGACGTAAGTGCTCTAGCCGCTTATCTTTGAGAATTTGATTAATCGCTACTTCATCTTCACATCGCAAATAAGTATTTGCATAACCGACTTTCAAGCGACCATGTTTCTTCGCGACGTCACTGATGAGATATTCCAATGGTTGTGGCATTGGAGTCTTTGATGTCTTGGATAAGAAATTTCGAATTTCGTCGCCGCTATGGCCATGATCCAATCCTCGACGGATAGATTGTTCGCTGAATCGATAGACCGTTGCGCCACCGCGACTTTCGATATCAGCAAATGTTGAAAGATGTCGATCAAGTTCAATCGCCAATGGCCCGGGTGCGATTGCCGTGTTATCACTTTGAATCAAAATATGGTCAACCGGTTTTGGTAGTGACTCATTTATTTTTAGTGAGCCATCGTCATTGATAAATCGTTCACCAAAAGAGGAGAGCGCTCCTTGTCCAGTAATGCCGAGCCACTCACACTCTCGCAGTGTCCATTCGACGATGTCAGAGTGCAGCGATCCACCACGTCGATTGGGGTATACCCATTCAACGAGTTTTTGAGCGCTAGAAAGTTCCGGTGAAATCTCTTTATTTTCTAAGAGGAGGTGCACTGTATGTTTGCGAAGAGTTGTTGCATTAGCTCGATCTAAGTCAAAACCAAGTGGATTAATGTTCTTAGATTCTGGTTTACCAATAAGACCTGCGACCCGAGATGAAAGCATCCACAACGTCACTAATTCTCGCCATTGTTCTTCAGGTGATTTCACTTGCCAGGTATCGAATGCGCTTGTGGGAAGAATTCGTCCATCTGGATCAGCAACTACCAAGCCAGCGAGATAACAAATCTCCGCGATGAATGCTGCGCAAATTTCTTCAACTCCTAAATGTTCGGCACACTTACGCAAATCACGCACTCCTAGTCCACCTGATTGCAATATTGATGGAGTTTCTTCAGCCCAATAATTGAGAAGCTCTCGACACCAACGGAGCACATTGCTGATTGCGGCGATTGCTGCCTGATCGATATCTTTTTGTTTTCTTTTATCGCCACTTACTACAGGTGCAGAAGTGAGATATGACTGATGAACTTTCCCACCACGAAGATGCAGACCAAGTTCGCGAGGAACGACAACAGTTGTTTGGTCCATCGGAATTAGAAAATGATTCTCGATCAGCCATGCGATTGGTGTACCGCGTTTGCGAATATCGGAGACAGTTCCCTTAGCGCTTCCCCATGTTAATTTCGCGAGCAAATCTAGGGCAGGCTTTGGTGCATCCTTTAATTTCTTGAAATCAAGTTTTGCAATCGAAACTGGACCTAGTCCAGCTGGAGATTGTCCAATGAAATCATGTATGGCTCGCGGAACTCGATAGCCTTCGGAAACTTTATAAATTAATCCGCGTTCGTAAAGTTCGGTGACAACTTTCTCAGCACCTTTTTCAGTTGCTTTAACAATCACGGCTGGCGTGAAAGGTTCGTTGAGCGCCATACACGCTTCAAGAACGGCGAATTGCCATTGATTTAAACCTTCTATCGCACGAACCAAACTGGGACCAGAAGTTGCACGTGTTGCGAGTGCAGCAATATCTCCGGGAACCGGAGTAATTAGATCTGGTCGAAATGTGAAGAGAAGGTGAAGTTCTTCGTCTGTACGCGCGCGTAATTCATCGGCAAAAGAAGGAACCGATGTTGAGATCTGGCGCAGTGACATAACTGGCCAACATTACTGGATATTTACTTATCGGCGCGGCCGAAGAAAAGTCAGAAAACCTGCAGCCCGACTAATTGTCGGACCAATTAATCGATTCAAGAAGCGCAATCTTCGAAAATCGTGTACTGGCCACTCGTTTGCAAATGCGATAATTCTCAGTTTGGCATCAGGATTGATGACGCGTGGGTTGCCAACTGAATTAAGTAATGGCATGTCGTGATGGCTATCGGTATATGCATAGCATTCACTCAAGTCAACGTTTTTCTCAGTTGCAAGTTTTTTTATTGCAACTGCTTTCTCACTTCCATGAAGTAAATGTCCGATGACAGCACCTGTGTACTTTCCATCACGCACTTCAGCCTTTGTTCCAATTGCGCCAGTGAAACCCAATCGATCTGAAATAAGTTTTGCCATATCTTCAGGTGCAGCAGTAACTAACCAAACCTCTTCACCGGCATTGAGATGAGATTGTGCAATATCAATTGTTTCCTGCCACATGTGTGGTGAAACATATTCATCATAAATTTCTTGTCCAGTAGCGTAAATGTCGTTGACATCATGGCCACCAACAAAATCTTGAGCAGCTTTTTGAAATCGTGCAATCTCTTCTGGTTTTTCAGTTCCAGTCATTCGGTATCTGAGATTGGCGAGAACAAATGCACCAATATCTTTTTTCGAAAAGAAACCACGTTGATACATGCCACGACCAAGAAAGTAAATTGTTGAACCACGAATCAACGTATTATCAACATCAAAAAATGCGATCCGCTTTCCTGGCACTTCTTAACCCTAGCGAAGGGAGTGGTTCTCAGCCTTTTGTACTGCTTTATGCTTGGCACATGGCGTACGTTCATGTCGTTCGACACGGAGAAGTAGAGAATCCAGAGAAGATTCTTTATGGACGACAACCAGGTTGGCGATTATCAACTCGCGGACAACGTATGGCGGAGACGATTGCAACGTGGTCCGAAAGTCTTGAACTCGGCGCGCTTCATGTTTCACCTTTGCAACGTGCACAAGAAACCGCAGCGCCGATTGCGAAACTACATGGAATCGACATCACAACTGATCCGCAATTAATAGAAGCTGGAAATAAATTCGAGGGAAAGAAATTTGATATTGGTATCGGTGCCTTACGACGCCCTAGCGCATGGCGACATTTATGGAATCCATGGCGACCATCGTGGGGGGAACCCTATGTTGAGATTGTTGAGCGAATGAAGAGCGCAATCTTTGCTGCTCATTCCGCTGCCAATGGCAAAGATGCCCTCTGTGTTTCTCATCAATTACCTATTTGGATTTTTCGGTCGTTTATTGAGGGTCGTTCCTTTCTTCATGATCCACGAAAACGTGAATGCACATTGGCGTCGGTAACAAGTTTTCATATTGATGAACAAGGAATAATTTCTGGATTTACCTATCAAGAACCAGCAGCACATCTCTTACCGTGAAAATGAAACGATGAAGAAATTTGCACTAGTTGCCGCAATGTTATTTTTAACAAGCTGTTCTGGTGGTGGCACTTCAGCACCTAATGAAGATGCATTTATTTCAGGTAACGGTTCCATTCTTCAGATATCTCCGGCGAATCGAGAAGTCGTACCAAAACTTTCTGGGAAAACTTTAGATGGAACTTTTACTCAATCAGCGGGCGTAATCACCATCGTAAATGTCTGGGCATCATGGTGTTCACC
>CAXBQM010000017.1:0-17693 GCA_963978235.1 uncultured bacterium
GCTCCAATTCTCCTTATTAGAGACCACACCATCATTGATAAATGGATTCCGCTTCGCCCATTTTCCGTGGACTGATATCGGTGCGAGCACGGCATGAAATTCTGAATGGGATTTTTTTCGCCATCTCGTAACAACCGGAGATGCATCGAAAGTATCTAATTTTTCGCGCGGAATAACCACAATAAATCCCCAACGAAGTGCGGTGCCATCTCGGAGCGTAAAAGTTTCACCTTTACCGGTGCCTAACAATTTCCAAAAGGAGATGTATTCAGTGCGGCGTAACCACCATCGATCCCAACCCATATGAAAGAGCGCCCAGAGAATTGTTGCTGGGTTTATGCGCCAAAAATATGCGACCGTAATCATGCGGAGATATTTGTGTTTTCGCGGATAACCGTTACCACATCATCAATGTGATCCCACATCGGAGCGTGGCCACCACTAGGCAAGATCAACCATTTTGCATGGTGCGGCGCAAGCGAGCGTTCTTGACAGGTATCTGCTGGCAACGTGTTATCACTATCGCCAAAGATAATTGTCACCGGAACTGATTCTGGAATGTGGGCATTAAATCTCTTCTTCAACATTGCGTCCCAAGCCGGAAAATAGCCAGGTGAGTTTGCCATGGCTCGCGTCGCATCGAGACAGATTTCGTGGCTCAATTTTCGCCAGCGTGGACTGACGTCGCTAAAACCCCAACCGCGTGCGCGTTCAAAATGAACTGCAAAAGGTGCAATGGGATTAACTAATTTTGCTAACGTCCGTGAAAATGCAGTCGCTGGCTTTCTATTTGTGTACGGCGTGAGCCATAAACCAGCAGGAGCAAGCGCTGTCACCGATGCGATTCGCTTCGGTTCCAACGCTGCCATTTCTAACGAAATCCAGCCGCCCCATGAGTTACTTACAATATGAAATTTCTCTATCTGCTTTCGATCCATAATGCTCAAGAGCGCTGCACCAAGTGAATAAGGATCCATTGCTTCATTTGGTAAGTAAGGCGTTTCACCATGACCGGGTAAATCAACGGTGATACATCGATACTCAGAGTGAAGTGTTCGAATTAATGGTTTCCAGGCAGTCGCAGCTGAACCCATTCCATGTATGAAGAGAATCGGATCGCGTGAACTTTTTGCTAGACCAAATTCTTGAGTAACGAATTCTCGTGTAACAGATTCAAAAGCTGCCATCGAAATTAATCACCAACCACCATGGGGGTTGCCTGCGTAAGTTCGATGAGTTGGCTATATGAAGTAGCAAAGACTGCATGCGGATGTCCGGCCGCCGCCCACGCTATTTCGTACTCATTGAGAGCTTGATCTATCAAGGTAATTTCTGGCGTTGCTGTCCAACCAAATGGACTAACACCGCCGATGGCAAAACCAGATGCGTTCCGAACGAAGTCGGCATCGGCGCGATGAAGTTTCGCCACTCCGAGGTTGCGCGCAACAAGTTCGGTATCAACTCGATGGCGACCACTGGTGATGACCAGCAACGCACCACCGCTAGGTAATTTAAAGACTATCGATGAAGCAACTTGTCCTACTTCAATTCCTAACCCGGCTGCAGCTTCGGCTGCGGTGCGAGCAGAGTCGGAGAGCGCCACGATTTTTGGCTGAATTCCCAATGACTCTAAATGACGTGCCACGCGTGTGACAGCGGGATGACTTAAAACCTCGTTCATGGGTTTCTCGTTCATGGGTTTAGTTTGGCAGAGTTTATTGAACTCTCAATAACAAAACGCCCCTCGATTTCTCGAAGGGCGTTTTGAGTAAGTGAATTGATTATTTATTGAAGAAAGAGAGCGTGCCAACATGTGCACCAAAATCAGTGACATGTCCGGTAGCAACGAGAACAAAGAGGATAAGGGCAGCGCCACCGAGAGCGAGATCCTTATTGAATGCCATCTGCTCGGTCTGCTTGGTATTGGCATCAGTTTCTTTCCAGAAGTTATGGAAGATAACTGCTGCGAGAATTACCGTGATAGCAATTAAGAGCGCGCCGAGATCAACCCAGAGTCCAATGACGATATAGATACCGCCGAGAAGGAAGAAGAGACCGGAGAGTATTACGCCAAGTTTTGCGGCTGGTAGTTTCTTATATTTTGCATAGCCAGTCATCATTTCGAGTTTTGCGAAGTGAGCGATACCTGACATAACGAATAGCGCACCAAACAAGATGCGGCCGACGATAAGTAGTGCGTCCAATGTATTCTCCTAGAGGTTTTAATGGATTGTGGTTTCGGTTAATTGGTTTGGGTACCAACCGTAAAAGAGTAAATGACGATAGTTGAAATTTCAACTATTTAAGCCACTGTAATCGTGTTGTGTCGCACGTGGTGAGCGTGGCTCACGCGGGAAAGCGCCGGTTTTCTAGGCCACTTGAAGGTGTCGGAGGGCTCCGCTAGGGTTCGAACAAATGTTCGAAAATAGCCCGCTTCCGGAAAACAGCACTGAGATCGTCGTCTATGACGGTGAACCAATCGAGTTCACATACAAAGGTCGGCAATTTCGGATTCATGCTGTTTTATCGAGTTGGCGCGAATCAGGTGGTTGGTGGAATCGAGCAAGCGATGGGTTCTATCGACCCGATGATGGCGCTCGTGCAATCTGGCGAGTAGAAGCTGCACCAATTGGCGCGCTGACAACGTTTGAAATTGAACGCGAAGAGATCTCTGAGGTAACCGGCGAAGTGCGATGGCGTATCCGTCCGTCATCGCGCACGCTCCGTTCTTCGTAAATGTTCACTCATCTCCACGTTGCAAGTGGCTTCTCATTTAAATATGGAACCACTCAGCCAGAAGCGTTAGTAGAACGCGCTGCCGAATTAGGGATGAAATCACTTGCACTCACTGATCGAAGTTTTGCTGGCGCGATTCGATTCGCACAAAGTTGTCAAGAATTTTCGATAACACCAATTCTAGGAATCAATCTCGCTTTCGAAAATATAAGCGCTACTGAGAAAAACAAAACTTCAGAAAAGAAGAGATATCGCGCCACTATTCTTGCGCCATCTGGAAAATGGTCAGCGCTTCTCCGGCTGACCACCGCTTTACAGATGACAAGTGAGTCAGATACTCCGACTATCACTCGTGAGTTTCTCAAAACTTTTGCTACGTATTCGCAAGAACTCATCCTCTTTCATGGACCACAATCACCACTTGCGGAAGCGATTACGCAACGGAGCGCTAAAAAAGCACACGAGATATTCAACGCCACTCGTGGTTTTTTTGCCGAACAAATCATTGAAGTTGTCTCACATTTAGCACCGGGTGATGAGCCATATTCAACGCCGCATGCAGCACGAATGCTTACTTTTGCTCGAGAAAATAAGGTACGAGCAGTTCTTACCAATGCAGCGCGGATGCGAGACCGTAGCGATGGACCGATTGCCGATATTTTGGATGCAGCGCGCACGCTCCGACCACTTCATCGCACAACTGTTACCCGGCGTAATTCCGAAGGATTTTTAAAGTCTGCAGAAGAGATGGCGCAGGTAGCTGATCAGATTGCTCGTACCGCGAGTGAACGAAGTAGCGCACAACTTCTTCGAGATACAGAAGAGTTAGCAGAAGAGTTGGCGCTCTCACCAGAGAACGATCTTGGCATCGGCGGCATCCATCTTCCAGAACCGCAGAGCGTTGGCGCACGTGACCATGCCGAGATGGCGCAACGTTTTCGCCAACGATGTATCGCTGGTATGAATTGGCGTTACGGAAATTCAGATCTTCTTGCAAAAGCAGAAGTGAGATTAGAAGCTGAACTCAACACAATCCATACGCTCGGATACGAGTCATACTTTCTTACTGTTGCAGATATTGCGTTACGTGCTCGGGAAAGTGGTATTCGAGTTGCTGCGCGGGGTAGTGGCGCTGGTTCACTCATCTGCCATGTTTTAGGAATCTCTGGCGTTGAACCAATTACTCATGGCTTATTAATGGAACGGTTCTGCTCACCGTTGCGGCGCGCACTTCCAGATATCGATATCGATGTGGAGTCAGCGCGACGGTTAGAAATTTACGATCAAGTCTTTGCACGCTATGGCGATATGCAGTGGCAGAAACCTGGAAATACTTCACGATGCGCAACAGTTGCGATGATTGAAACATATCGAGCGCGCCATGCAATCCGTGATACTGGCGCAGCGTTAGGGCTACCTCCAATGGAGATTGACCTTATTGCTAAATCACTGCCGCATATTCGTGCCAGGAATATCTCGCAAGCGCTCGCTAATCTGCCAGAGTTAAAAAATCTTCGACTCGATACGCCGCTACTGAAGATGGCGATTGGATTAGCCGAACGGCTAGATGGTTTGCCGCGAAATATTGCGATGCACCCTTGCGCAGTAGCGCTCTCTGATAGCGCTTTTCTCGGCCACGCTCCGCTCGAGCGAAATGCGAGCGGCTATCCCATGGTTCAGTTCGATAAAGATGATGTCGAAGCAATCGGGCTATTAAAACTCGACATTCTTGGCGTGCGGATGCAATCAACGCTGGCCTATGCAGTAGCAGAGATCGCTCGCGTCGAAGCAAAGGAGATCGATCTTGATGCCGTCCCACTTGATGATTCGAAAACTTTCGAACTTATTCGCTCAACAAAAACGCTTGGTCTCTTTCAGATTGAAAGCCCTGGCCAACGTGAATTAGTAGGGAAGTTTGCGCCAGAAACATTTAACGATCTGATTATTGATATCTCACTCTTTCGACCTGGCCCAGTAAAGAGCGACATGATTACGCCCTTTCTCAACGCTCGACAAGGATGGAAAGAGCGCGAACTTTTTCATAGTGATTTAGAAGAAGTACTCGCTGAAACAGAAGGTGTTGTGGTCTTCCACGAACAAGTCATTCACATTATCGCCATCATGACTGGCATCTCACTTGCTGAAGCTGATGAGAAGAGACGAGCGCTCTCGACCCCCGAAGGACAACAAGTAATCTGCGATTGGTTCTTTCCCGCTGCTCGCGCTCGCGGTTATGAACTGCAATTAGTGAGCGAGATATGGGAGGTATTGCGCGCCTTCGCCTCGTTTGGTTTCTGCAAAGCGCATGCTGCTGCATTTGCGCTACCGACTTATCAATCAGCCTGGCTCAAAACTCATTACCCAGCAGCCTTTCTCGCCGGTGTTCTTACTCATGATCCAGGGATGTATCCGAAGCGGCTGATCATGGATGAAGTTCGCCAATGGGGAATTGATATTGCACCGCTAGATGTCAATCGCTCAGCGCGGACTCATAGAGTTGAAAAATATGGTTCACCAGAAAATCCAGAAATTTCAGAAAGTAAGGAGCGATACGGAATTCGCTTGGCGCTGAGTGATCTCCATGGAATTAGTGATGGCGAGATCACGACAATCATTGCCGGACAGCCATACCTTGATCTTGCTGATTTTGTTCGGCGATCTGGCGCCAGCCAGCCAATCTGCGAAGCGCTCGTTTTGATTGGTGGATTTGATTTACTCCATCCAGAAACCCATCGCCGCGATCTATTACTTCATCTGAGCGATCTCTATCGCTGGTCTGGCACACAGAAGTTAGGCGGTTCACAACTAACGCTGGGCTTTGCACCACCGCTTGAACGAAGTGGTCTACCTGATGTCACAGCGAGTGAGAAAGTGAAATTTGAACTTGATCATTTAGGGATGGATATCTCACATCATGTTATTGAGTTCTATGCAGAATTTCTTAATCAGATTGGAGCGGTGCGATCCAGCGAACTTCATAACCACCGTTCGCAATCTGAAGTTCTCGTTGCGGGCGTTCGCGTTGCGCTACAAACTCCACCTGTCCGATCAGGTCGACGAGTGCTCTTCCTTACCCTGAATGATGGATATGGGTGTAGCGATATCACCTTCTTTGAAAATACACAGAGTGAATTTGCTGAGACGCTCTATCGCAGCTCACTCTTTCTTGTGAAAGGTGTTATTCGAAAGACTGGACCACGAGGAATTTCACTTCGAGGAATTGGCGCGTGGGAACTTGGTAGCGCCTATGAGAAATGGCGAAATAAAACGCGTAAGGTCGCAGTCTGTGAGTGACGAGCAACTCTCAACAATTCTTCACGTTGATATGGATGCATTCTTTGCCTCTGTCTCAGAACTCGACCACCCGGAGTACAAAGGAAAACCGCTTGTTGTTGGGGCGGGCGCTCGCGGGGTAGTGCTCTCCGCAAATTACGCGGCGCGCAAATTTGGGATTAGAGCAGCGATGCCAGTAGGCAGAGCGCAACGATTAGCGCCACACGCTCTCTTTATCCCACCTGATCATCAACGCTATAGCGCAGTATCAGAACGGATCATGTCGATTTTTGCGCAATTCACACCGCTGGTTGAACCGCTCTCACTCGATGAGGCATTTCTTGATGTCACCGGTTCCGCAAAACTTTTTGGAACTGGCCGAGAGATTGCGCAAGCAATTCGAACTCAAGTTTTCGCAACTGAGAAAATTACGTGTTCGGTTGGAATTGCAACCTCTAAATTCATTGCAAAACTTGCCTCCGGCCGGTGCAAACCAAATGGAATATTAGAGATTGCACATGATCGAGTTTTGGAATTTCTCCACCCACTTCCGGTATCGGAGATTTGGGGAGTAGGACCTAAAACAAATGAAGAGTTGCAACGCCTCGGTCTTCGAACCGTTTCTGATTTAGCCAATACCCCGCGAAATACATTGATCCGCGCACTTGGAGAAGCAACGGGTTCATCACTCTACGAATTGGCATGGGGTCGCGATTATCGAGATGTCGTCGTTGATGAACCAGAGAAGAGCATTAGCGCCGCAGAGACATTTGCCTACGATCTTGAAAACGAAGAAGAAATTTTGCGTGAACTTCTTCGCCTCTGCGAAAAGGCAACGTACCGAGCACGCCAGAGTGGATTTAAGGCGCACACTATTTCTATCAAAGTGCGGTTCGCTGATTTCACCACTATTTCCCGGTCAAAAACTCTGCCACTTCCCATTCATGGAATTCACGAGACTTATGCGATTGCAAAACAATTATTTATCGCGCTCAAACTTGGTGGAGCGAGAATTCGATTAGTAGGAGTTGCCCTTGAAAACCTCGTCGATTCAGAAGGAAGCGTTGAACAATTAAAACTGGGGGAACGAGAAACCGGTTGGCGAGAAGCCGAAGCGGCGATAGATCAGGCGGTCGCTCGATTTGGCAAAGGGTCTATTCGGCCCGCCAGACTTGTCGAAGGTGAAGCTCACAATGATCCTCACAATGATTCTCAGGATAGTTAGAGGTAGCAGAGCGGTTTTCGACTTTTCCGCTCCGCAGAGTTGGTCTATTGTGGGCGCTATGCCGTTATCGGATCGAGAAAAAGAGCTCCTTGCCGAGATGGAGCGCGCATTAAGCGCAGATGACCCGCGCTTGGTCTCCACTCTCACCGGCAACCCGCGTGCACCTCAAAAAAAGCGTGCCCTGCTTGGTATTTCACTAGTTGGTCTTGGCCTCATCTTGCTTCTTACTGGACTTATAAGCCAGACGATTCCATTGGGAATCGTTGGATTCTTGGTTTCCTTGAGTGGCGTAGTTCTCGCAATCTCTAATGCACCAAAGATTGGTGGCGAGTTCTCCGCCAAGCCACGTAAGAAGAGCAATTGGAGCGCTCGACTCGAAGAGCGATGGGATCGACGAAACGGCGAAATGTAAGTAAAGGAAAGACCCACTACCCGCCAATTTCGGCGGGTTTTTTTATGCCTACAGAACTCCCTCAATACACGTGGGGATGGGTGGGGTGGGCGTGGGGGATTAATGGAGAAAGGTGGTTGAAAATGGGGGAAAAGGGAGTAAAGTGGTGAATTAAGCAGGACGGGGGTCCTGCGGAGCTTGGCAAGGTTTTGGGGAGGTTTATCGTGTTTCTCGGCACCCACGAACCTCGCCTCGATGAAAAGGGCCGATTAATTCTTCCCGCGAAATTTCGCGATGAATTAGCAAGCGGATTAGTAATTACCAAAGGCCAAGAGCGTTGTTTGTATGTATTTCCTGCAACTGAATTTCAAACAATTACTGAACAACTTCGACAAACACCACTGACTGCAAAAGGTGCACGTGACTACATGCGTGTGATGTTTGCTGGAGCGCACGATGAAATACCGGATAAGCAAGGTCGCGTAACGATTCCGTCTGGGCTACGCGACTACGCCGGATTAGAAAAAGAGTGCGTAGTTATTGGTGCAAATACACGAGTTGAAATTTGGGATTCCACTTCATGGCGAACATATCTCGCTGATCGCGAAAAGAATTTCGCAGATGTATCAGAGGAGGTATTTCCCGGACTCTTTTAAAGCTATCTGCTGTGGCCACTGTCGACCTTTCGACAACAGCGCCCCTTCCCCGGTGCTGTTGAACCCCCAGATCCGTCGGCCGGCAGTGACCAGAGCAGATAGAAAAAGTAAAAGGAAATAGAAATACAAATAAATACCAAAAAAAGAAATTGAAGATTCAAGAGCAAGAAGAGAAAGGGGAAGTTAAGTGCAACTGCATCAACCAGTGATGTTAGATCGATGTATCGCACTTCTTTCACCTTCCATTGAAAAATCTCTCGCCAAGAAAAATCAACCAGTCGTCATTGATGCGACTTTAGGACTCGGTGGTCATACTCACGAACTACTTTCTCGTTTTCCGCAATTAAAAGTAATCGGTATTGACCGAGATAAATCTGCAATTGAAAAAACCGAAGCGCGCCTGAAAGAGTTCTCTGGACGATTCACCATCGTGCACGCTGTTTACGATCAGATCCCAGAAGTATTGAATTCATTGGGTTTTACGCAGGTTGATGGCATCCTCTTTGACCTCGGAGTTTCCTCTATGCAACTTGATTTTGCGGACCGAGGTTTCTCTTATGCCAACGAGGCACCACTTGATATGCGCATGGACCAAAGTGCGCCACTTACTGCCGAACTAGTTCTTAATACATACTCGCACGGAGAGCTTGCTCGAGTGATTCGCAATTATGGCGAAGAGAGATTCGCTAGTTCCATCGCAGCAAATATCGTCAAAGCCAGAAGTGAAAATAGATTGCGAACCACAACAGATCTTGCAGAGTTAGTGAAAGCCAGCATTCCGGCTCCTGCCCGTCGAATCGGCGGTAATCCTGCGAAGCGAACTTTCCAAGCCATTCGCATTGAAGTGAACAATGAATTAAAAGTTTTAGAGCGCGCGATTCCAGCTGGACTTGATGTCTTAGAAGTCGGTGGCCGAATGGTTGTCATGTCTTATCAATCGTTAGAAGACAAGATAGTAAAACGAGCATTTCAAGAGCGGACCGAATCAAAAGCGCCAAAGGGTTTACCCATTGAAATGAAAGAGTTTGCTCCGAAATTTACGCTGGTATTCCGCGGCAGTGAGAGCGCATCAGATTCTGAGATCGCAGCAAATTCGCGAGCGCAGTCAGTTCGATTACGTGCAATTGAACGGAGCGCAGCCTGATGGCGATTCAAGAATTAGTACGTAAACAATCAGTTCGCAACCCATCAATCGCGCCGCTTCCAACTACACCGCGACGTAAGCCACTTCTTACATTAGTTCCAAACTTTGATCTCGAAGAGCGAGTGAAAAATACTCGAGTATTTGCAGTCATTATTAGCGCCATTGCAGTAGCTACTTTCGCAGGGCTACTCTCCATCAATACGTTATTAACGCAAGATGCGATAACGATTCAAAAACTAAAATTAGAGTCGCTCCAACTCAATGAGGAGCGAGAGGCAACGATTAAAGCGCTGGAAGAGATTTCAAACCCAGCCTCACTTGCTGCCGCAGCGGCCGCGCTCGGGATGAAACCTTCGGAGAATCCACAATTTCTCGATTTGAACCACATCTCGCAAACAACTGATCTCGCACCTGTGCCATCGATTGAGGTCACACCATAATGAGAAATTCAATCGTCACGACTCGCATCAAGCATTTACTTGCTTTGACGCTCGTGATGTTGATGGTTTTCACCATTCGATTAGTTGATATTCAAGCGGTTCGCGCAGCGAATATTGCAAAGAAAGTGACGAATGAATTAACCAAGCGAACGAGTATTCCGGCTCCACGAGGAACGATTACTGATATCAATGGCGTGGAATTAGCGCGCAGTGTTATCTCTTACAAAATTATCGTTGACCAATCAATAATCTCCGATCCAGGCAAGTTAGCTGCGCTTACGGCGCCTATTTTGAAAATGGATCAATCTGTTCTTCGTCAACAACTGACCGGAACTCGACGTTATGTAGTCATTGCACAGAGCGTCGCCCCGTCTGTATGGAGCGCATTACAAGAGAGCGTGAAAAGTTATAACGCGAGCGAAAAAGCAAAATCTCAAACAATTTATCAACCATTGGCAGGATATTTTGCAGAACGGCTCTATACCCGCGAATATCCAGCAGGTCAGCTCACCGCATCGCTGATTGGATTTATCAATCAAGCCGGAGTTGGTGCGGCCGGTATTGAATCTGGCAAAAACTCATTATTAGCCGGTGTTAATGGCGAGTATCTCTACGAAAACGGTGGCGGCGCGATTATTCCGGGTTCGCAGCGAATTACGGTCGAAGAGAAACAAGGAACGAATATTCGGCTGACGATCGATAGCGATGTTCAATATGTTGCGATGCAGGCAATTTCAGAAGTCGTAAAGAAATCACACGCACAGTCCGGAACGGTTATCGTGATGGATCCGAAAACTGGTTACATCTTGGCTCATGCGACTTATCCCACGTATGATCCAAACAATACTTCGCATACCAATGTGGCGCTCTTTAAGAATCCATCAGTACAAGATGTTTATGAACCAGGTTCAACCGGAAAAGTTATTACGATGGCGGCAGCGCTCGAAGAGAAGAAAATAACACCTACCTCTGTTTTAACAATTCCTTACGCCATGAAAGTTTCTGATCACACATTTCATGATCATGAGAAACATGCGACGCAGCGATTGACACTCACCGGCGCGTTAGCAGTTTCAAGTAATACTGGCGCTATTAAAGTTGGCCAATTACTTGGCGCAGATACTTTGTATTCCTACTTAACTAAATTCGGAATTGGTTCCCAGACTGGTTCAAATCTTCCAGGTGAGTCAGCTGGTCTATTACCGGTTCGAAGTAAGTGGTCTGGCACAACAATGCCAACCGTCTCTTTTGGCCAGGGTTATTCGGTTACGGCAATGCAGGCGACAGCGGTCTTTGCCACTATTGCTAACGATGGCGTACGAGTTCCGCCAACAGTTGTAGCGGGAACAAGTAGTGGTACTGGCAGTTTTACTCCGATGTCTGCCGCATCAGGAGTGCGAGTTATCAGCAAAGAGAATGCACAAACTCTTCGCTTAATGTTGGAGAGCGTTGTCTCAGATCAAGGTACAGCACCATCTGCCGCAATTAAGGGTTATCGAATTGCTGGCAAAACTGGTACCGCAATGCGTTTTAGCGATGCATGTGGTTGTTATAGCGGCTACACCGCCTCATTTATTGGCATGGCTCCTGCCGATAAACCTGCCTACGTAGTGAGCGTTGCCATTCAGGCTCCGCAAGGTATTCACTGGGGTGGATATTTAGGTGGTCCAGTATTTAAAAAAGTAATGAGCTATGTATTGCAAGCAAAACACATTCCACCAACTAATACTGTTGCCACACGGTTTCCATTGAGCGAAGCGGATCTCACTGCTGGGCTGAAGGCAAAACAATGATGTGGCGAATGGTGGAGCCGCCAGTGCGTTCACTTTCTGCCATCGAAAATTTCCTCGCTCAAAATTCATCATCAAAACTCTCGCAATCAGGTAATTCAAATACAGGAAGTTTGGCTGCACGTATTTCTGGAATCACATCTCATGCGCAGAGCGTTGTCGAAGGTGATCTCTTCGTTGCGCTGCCTGGCACGAGTGTGCATGGCGCCCAATTTTCTGAGTTGGCACAGAACCGTGGCGCTGCGGCAATTCTGACAGATCACGCTGGATCTCAAATTTTAGAATCTACTAATTCTGGCAATCTGCCAACACTTGTTATTGATTCTCCTCGCCGACATCTTGGTGACCTCGCTGCCTGGTTTTATTCACATCCACTCCGTTCCATGTTTAGCGCCGGAATAACCGGTACAAATGGAAAGACAACAGTTTCAACGCTGCTCTATCAATTGTGGCGCGATGCCTCAATTGAAGCTGGCTTAATCGGCACGTTAGGAACCTTTATTAGTGGTGATAGCGCAACGGGGTCTCGGACTACGCCGGAAGCAGATGAACTTCAGAACATGTTTGCAGTAATGAAAGAACGGCATGTAAAAAATGTCGCGATGGAAGTAAGTAGCCATGCGTTAAGCCAGCATCGCGTTGATGGGGTTCGATTTTCAGTGGCTGGCTTTACAAATTTAACGCAGGATCACCTTGATTTTCATGGTTCGATGTCTGAGTACTTTGCTGCAAAAGCGAAACTTTTTACGCTAGAACGAGCCGATAAAGCATTTATCATGATTGATAGCGATTACGGCAGAGATCTTGCAAAGAAATGTGAAATTCCATATGTCACACTCTCACGATCAGATCGCAACGCGACGTGGCATATTTCGCAAGCCATTCGTACATCACAAGGTTGGGATATCTCACTCCGCGGAGAAGGCGGAATTTTCATCGAAGGTTCGTTGCCGCTTTTAGGTGAACACAATATTGATAACGCACTTTTAGCGATTGCCCTCGCCGTTGAAAGCGGGTTAGATCCACTTTTCGTCGGAACCCAATTACGAAATCTGCGTGGTGCTCCTGGCCGGTTAGAGAAAGTTGAAGTGGGGCAGGCGTTCCATGCCTTAGTTGATTACGCGCATACACCTGATGCGGTAGAGCGAGTACTTACCTCTGCCAAAGAATTTACGGATGGAAAAATAATTGCGGTCTTGGGATGCGGCGGTAATCGAGATCGAAGTAAACGACCATTGATGGGCAAAGCTTTACTCGATGGGTCGCAGGTAGCAATTTTTACAAGTGATAATCCGCGGGAAGAAAATCCAGAAGCGATTCTGAAAGAAATGGTTGCAGGGCTCTCTCTTGCTAATCCGCATGCCGTCATCACAGATCGACGAGCAGCTATTTCGTATGCGGTCTCGCTGGCAAATCCAGGTGACACCGTTTTGTTATTAGGTAAAGGCCACGAAAGTGGCCAAGAGATTAACGGAACGATCTATCCATTTAGCGATCGTGATGAATTGGCTCAGGCAATTTCGCAGACGTTGGCAGATTCAAAAGTTGGTAAGTAATGATCCCATTATCAATTGCCACCATCACTGAGATTGTTGAAGGGAAGAGTTTTCAGATAGACCCAGAAACTCTTATTTCAGCGGATTTTTCAATAGATTCACGGGCTGTTCATGCAGGTGGCATTTTCGTCGCTATCCGAGGTGAAAAAGTGGATGGTCATGATTTTGCTAGCCAAGCCATTGCGGCCGGCGCACTCTGCGTTCTCGCTGAGCGAGAAGTTGCCGTTCCATGCATTGTCGTGCCAGATGTCGTAAAAGCGCTAGGACTTTTAGCTCACTATGTTCGTCACCATATTCCGCATTTGAAAGTTGTTGGAATTACTGGATCGCAAGGGAAGACAACAACAAAAGATTTATTGGCTCATGTATTAAGTGCAGCTGGCCGAACTCATGCCGCTAAAGGTTCTTATAACAATGATTTAGGTGCGCCACTTACGCTACTTGAATGTCAAGCGACAACTAAATTCTGCATTGTCGAAATGGGCGCTCGGCATTCAGGAGATATCGCGCGGCTAACCAAGATAGCTGATCCCAATGTTGGCGTGGTATTAAAAGTCGGTAATGCGCATATTGGCGAATTTGGCTCACAGGAAAAGATTGCGCAAACGAAGAAAGAGTTAATCGACTTCTTGCCAGAATCCGCCATTGCGGTGCTTGGTACTTATGATGCCTTTACTCCGAAAATGGTTGATGCCAAAGAACCTCAAAACAATGGCCGAGCAGTGATTCGATTCGGAGAGAGCCATGGCGATGATGTTCGCGCTGCCGATATTGAATTTCGCGAAGGGCGAGCACATTTTGATTTAGTGACACCAGCTGGCCGTGAGCCAGTGGGATTGCGAATCGTAGGAGTCCATCAAATCGCGAATGCGCTAGCTGCCGCTGCAGCAGCAACAGCGCTACAACTTCCCATTGAAATGATCGCAGCCGCACTTTCTACGGCAGAAATAGCGAGCAAGTGGCGGATGGAGTTACACGATCTCAATGGCTTATTAGTGATTAATGATGCATATAACGCCAATCCGGAAAGTATGTCGGCTGCGCTTCGAACACTTGCGCTTTTGAGTCAAGAACGCGGTGGAAGATCGTGGGCTTTTCTTGGAACGATGCATGAACTCGGGGAAGAAAGTCCGCGTAGCCATGCGGAAATTGGTGAACTTGCCGAAAATCTTGGAATTGATCATCTCGTTTCAATTGGGAACTCAGAGTATTGCCGTAGCGTTGGCAACGCGATTCAAACGCATCAATTCCTGAATGCACATGATGCGGCCGAAATGTTTCAACATTTCCAAAGCGGTGATGTTGTTCTCGTTAAAGCATCGCGCGCAGAAGCGTTAGAAAAATTGGCGGATTCCGCGCTGCTGTATTGGCGAACCACGCATATTGGCGAGATAGGAGATCAGCAACCGTGAAAGGAATTCTCTTCGCAGGCGCTATTTCACTTCTTATAAGTTTCTTCGCTACGCCAGCGCTCATTCGATTTTTAGCGAAACGTGGTTATGGTCAAATCATTCGTGATGATGGTCCGAGAACGCATCATGTGAAACGCGGAACTCCAACCATGGGTGGAATCGTTTTGATTATTGCTGCTGCACTGGGTTATTTCATCAGTCATCTATTGACCGGTGTATCAATTAGTACGTCCGCGCTATTAGTCCTTGGCATGGTAGTTGGCCTTGGGTTTGTAGGTTTTCTCGATGACTGGTTGAAAGTTTCGAAGAAACGTTCACTGGGTTTAAAAGCTCGTCAAAAATTATTGGGACAAGCGCTGGTTGCGGCACTCTTTGGAATCTTTGCCATTAGATTCCCAGATGAAAATTCATTGACGCCGATCTCATTAAATTTATCGATTGTTCGGGACACCACTGTGGTACTAGGTGCCGCTCTTGTCGTTATTTGGGCAATTTTCATGGTGCTAGGAACTAGTAATGGCGTCAACCTCACTGATGGACTTGATGGTTTAGCAACCGGCGCTGCCGTCATGACCTTCCTCTCGTTTATTTTGATTGGTGTCTGGGAATTCGGCCAAA
Source organism: uncultured bacterium (assembly GCA_963978235.1). Taxonomy (GTDB): domain Bacteria; phylum Actinomycetota; class Actinomycetes; order Nanopelagicales; family Nanopelagicaceae; genus UBA7398. Next base: position 15,242 of record CAXBQM010000017.1, read on the forward strand.
GTTGTGCGATATCGATGGGGCCAAAGTGTTATGAAGTTCGTGATCCATTAGATCTTGCAGTTCTCGCAGCCGCATTTAGTGGGGCTTGCTTTGGTTTTCTCTGGTGGAATGCATCACCGGCAAAAATATTTATGGGCGATACCGGCTCACTTGCGCTGGGTGGCGCGCTTGCTGGACTTGCGATGACATTGCGCACTGAACTATTACTAATTCCGCTAGGTGGACTCTTCGTCATTATTACTCTCTCCGTAATAATTCAAACCACCTACTTCAAACTCTCTGGTGGTAAGCGAGTATTTAAAATGGCTCCACTACAGCATCACTTTGAATTGCTGGGCTGGGGTGAAGTGACGATTGTTATACGTTTCTGGATTATTGCTGGGTTATGCGTAGCGGTGGGGCTCGCTCTCTTCTATGCGCAATGGGTGGTCGCATAGTTTTATGAGTTCATTTCTCACTGAATTAAAGAGTAAGACGGTATTAATTCTTGGTGGCGGTGTCACGGGAAAATCACTTCGAAAATATTTGGAAACTCATGCTCACTCTGTTGTAGTAGTGGACGAGCAGAAAAATCAGAGCGGTGAAATTGCCGTTTTAACCGATGACATTCTTGCACGCATCGATCTCGCCATCGTCTCGCCAGGTTGGCGACGTGATCATCCGTTCGTTGACATGTTAAGAAAATCCAATATTCCAATACTCAGTGAGATTGATTTCGCCTGGCAGGTAAAGTGCGAAATCGCTCCTGAGCAACGTTGGATTGGTTTAACCGGAACGAATGGCAAAACCACAACGATTCAGATGGTGGCAAGTATTTTTGAACACGGGGCGATCAATGGCACTGCATGCGGAAATGTGGGCGAGACCGTCATCGATGCGGTGACACATCAACCACCATTCGATTTCTTGGCCCTTGAACTCTCCTCCTTCCAATTGGAATGGAGTGAGAATGCGCGTTATGAAGCCGGGGCGCTTTTAAATATCGCCGAAGACCATATCGATTGGCATGGATCGTTTGATAACTATGGAAAAGCCAAACTTAAACTTCTTGAAGTTTCGAAAGTAGCCATCGTCAATGGTGATGATGACCATGCAATGGCGGTCGTACGCTCGTTAAATGCAGAGAAAATCATCCGGTTTACGTTAAAGACGCCAACGCCGGGCACAGTCGGACTCGTTGAAAATCTCTTGGTAGATCGCGCATTTATCGGCGATGGTGATGCTGAAGTGTTAAGTGAGTTATCTGATATTAAACCGGCAGTTCCACACAATGTTGCAAATGCGCTGGCGGCAGGTGCGCTCTGTCGCGCAATCGGAATCTCTTCCGAGAAAATTCAGCGTGGCATCAAGAACTTCACTTTGGATCATCATCGCTTAGAGACGGTTTTAGTTCATAATGAAATCACGTGGATTAATGATTCAAAAGCAACAAACCCTCATGCCGCACTTGCCGCGTTATTTTCGCAATTAAAAACAATCTGGATTGCTGGTGGTTTGGCAAAAGGCGCTTCGATGAGCGAATTGATTGAACGAGGGAGTAGTCGAATCAAGGCGGCGATTTTGATTGGTACTGATGCGCCAATCATCGAATCTGAATTAAAGAAATCGGCACCCGCCATTCCGATTTACCGAGTTGGCACGGATGGTTCATTAAAAGGTAAGGCGTTGATGTTGGCTGTTGTTACCAAAGCTATGGAGTTAGCAGAACCAGGAGATTCGGTATTACTTGCTCCCGCGTGTGCCTCCATGGATCAATTCACTTCGTATGCTGATCGTGGCAATTCATTTGCTGCATCGGTGCAGGAATTGGTGGCACATGCGTAAAAGTTATTTCACAAAACCAGAGTCTTCTTATTATTTGATCTTAGGAAGTGTGGCAGCGCTTACTGGGTTGGGTTTAACGATGGTGCTTTCAGCATCTGCAGTACGCGCACTTCATGAATCGGGAAATTCATTTGCAATCGTCGGAAAACAACTTTTCTTTCTCGCACTCTCGGTGCCAGCAGCCTACGCCGCCATGAAATTAAGGCCTTCGCTCTGGGGGAGGCTTTCAAATTTGGCACTTTTACTCTCATTCGGATTTTTACTTTTGCCGTTCTTACCTGGCTTGGGAAAGACAGTAAATGGAAACACGAACTGGATTACCTTTGCCGGTTTTACTCTGCAACCAAGTGAGTTTGCAAAATTTGGTCTCATCATCTGGTGCGCTGCAAAACTCAGCACATACGATAAAAATTTCCGTGCCGACGGATCAGATTCGACTCAACACTCCATTAAATTTTTCTGGTACCTCATGCCAGGTTTTATCGCCATGGAACTCTTGATTTTGAAAGGGCATGACGTTGGTACCGCTGTAATTATGGCGATGATATTTGCTGGCATTTTATTTATTGCGGGTTTGCCGTATCGATTGATGGCAATATCTAGTGGCGCTGCGCTTGCTGTGCTTGCG
>CAXBQM010000018.1:0-17617 GCA_963978235.1 uncultured bacterium
TCTTTACAATCGTTAATTATTTTTAACTATCTTTGCCGCGCCAAGTCCAACAAAGGCGCCGATGAACTGAGCAAGAATAAATAGCCCAGCAGAACTCAATGAAATTCCCGTCAAACTATCGCTAAACGTTCGCGCAAAAGTTACAGCAGGATTTGCAAAAGTTGTCGATGATGTAAAGAAGTACGCGCCACCAATCCATAGTGGAACAATCCAGTGAAGTGTTTGTGGTTTGCCGTTATAGATTGCCACCATAATTGAAAAAATTAACCCTGCAGTAGCGACTACTTCGCTAAAAAGAAGTGCTGATCCGGTGCGCTCGGTGGTTGCTGATTCAAAAGCGGCGTGACCGAACATCACGTTCGCAATCACTGCGCCAAGGAGGGCGCCGAGAACCTGAGTTACAACCATTGAGAAAAGTTCCATCGCCTTCATCTGCTTATTTACAAAAGCAATTAATGAAACGGCGGGATTAAAATGCGCGCCACTTATGGGTTGCATCAGTGCAATCATCAATCCAAGCGTGACTACAGTTGCAATCGCCACTATAAGTAGTTGAACACCACTATTATCAGTGAGGTTTTTGGCCATCATTCCCGAACCAAGAATCGACATGGTGAGAAATCCAGTTCCTAATAGTTCTGCGAAAAACTTTTGCGATTTCATTCTTTTCCTTCCATCACTCTTCAAAATTCTTTGATGACAAGAGTATTCTCACTGACATGCGAAAAGCGGCATTTCCCTTACTTGTCATCGGAAGTTCATGGAATGTTTGCATAGTCTTTGCGGTCGCCTTGAATGCCGAGTGGGTGCGCACGCGCGCAGCTGGCGGGCAATTCGATTCATTCCCACTTCCCATTCGAGTTATTTATGGGATTGAAGCGCTCTTAATGATTGGCCAAATTTACTTTGGAAAATTACTACGTGATCGAAATGGCGCATGGAGCGTTTCATCATGGCGATTGGCACAGATTCTTATCGCGCTCTACGGAGTGAGCACAATTCTTAATGCGCTCTCGCGAAGTTCAGCCGAGCGATTAAACGCGCTATTCGCAATTTTCTGCCTGTGGGCATTTTACGAATTAGTAGGACGAGAACGACCGATTAGTTAATTTCCATCCCAATTCGCCATCTCTACTGCGAATGGATCGAGACCCATCGGTCCTAACTTCAGCGCGTATGAGTGGAATTTCTTCATATCAAATTTTGAACCGAGACGGACTTTCGCATCTTCGCGAGATTTCATCCATACCCGCTCTCCTACTTTGTAGGAGATTGCTTGGCCGGGCCACCCGAGATAGCGATCTACTTCAGAAGTCGCATGCTCTTTATCAAGCAAGGCGTAATTCATGAGTAGTTCTTTCGCGCTTTCCGCGTTCCACACATTGCCATTCTTATCCTTAAAACCACAATGCATTCCGATATCGACGACGATTCGTGCCGCACGTAAACCTTGGCCAGAGAGAAAACCCATCTCTATTCCGGGTTCATCAAACGCACCAAGTTCATCCATAAATCGCTCGGCATAGAGCGCCCAACCTTCGCCATACCCACTAATCCATGCTTCGGTTCGCTGGAATCGTGAGAGGCGATCTTTTTCCAAGATTGCAACGGCATTCTGTAAATGATGTCCTGGGATTGCTTCGTGGTACCACGTTGAAACTAAGTTCCACCATCCGTGAACATCTTTTCCTAGCGTTGGCAGCCAGGTTGTTCCTGGTCGCGAAAGATCTTCACTTGGCGACATGTAATACGCCGCGGATGCACTTCCTTCTGGGGCAAGCCGAACATCGCAGAACCGAATCCGATCATCGATATCAAAGTGCACACCGTCAAGTCGATCTGCTGCTGCCGCTGTGAACGCCTTAAGCCGTTTGAGGATTTCATCATTTCCTTTAACGGTGTGATCTGGCGAAGTGTCGAGAAAATCTGCAACTTCGCGAAGTGATGTTGCTCCTGGTTTTAATTGTGGAGCAATCCGCCACATTCGATCGTTAATGTTCTGTAAATCTTCAAGGCCCCATTCATATGTTGCGCGAAGATCGAGTTGTGCGCCGGTAAAAAACCTCGCCCACATTCGATATCGCTCTTCACCAAATGCATCTTCACTTCGAGCAAGCGGTAAGTACTCATTCTTTACACGCACTGCCAGCGCTGCGGCGGCAGCGTCTGCCTGCTTCGCATTCTGGTGAAGTTGTGCATATTTACTTGCGGGATCGACTTTCTTAGCAAAGTTTGAATATCCACCTTTACCAATTGTTTCCAAAGTATTGATAAGTCCAAGAACTTGTCGACGGGCAGTAACTTTGCCCATTTTTGCCATATCCATAATGCAGGAGAACCACGTATTTTGTGCCCACTCCACTTTAGACATTCGCTCAGTCATGATTGCGAAATCTTCAGAAGTTTCGTGCGCCATCATTTCGAAAATCTGCCGGACTGAGTGCACCGGAGAGAGCAAAACGTTCCACATCGTATGTTCTTCGTATGTGTCATGGAGTTCTTTGCTAGAGGTCAACCGTTCGTGCATCACCGCTTTCGCAATACGGTCTATTTCATCAATAGGTTGCAAGGTTTCAAGCGTCTTCAAAGTCTTAGTCACTAAATCAGCAGACGGTTTTCGTCCATCGACCGAGAAATCATCAAGTTCGTGATCGTGGCCTTTAATTCCTAGATAAGTGCAACCCATTGGGGAAAGTTTGGCCATGTCATCGATGTAGGTAGAACTCAATTCAAAAATTGGAGAGCGAAATGTCATGGGGTCTGTCTATCACAACTTTTCGCCAACTTGAAGGCGCATAAAAAAGAAGGGCCAGATTTCTCCGGCCCTTCTTTGTTCTACCTCTAATTTTCTGCTTAAATTTTTCTTGAAGAAGTTTACTTGAGGTAGTTTCCTTAAACTCCTTTGTTTACGGTTGTGCTGGCTTTACCGGCTTCACTGGTTTGGTTGGTATCCCAGCTCTCGCTGCGCTCTTCGCGCTTTCAAAAGTTGCTTTGGCAGCAGCCTTAGCTTCTTTAGTTGTTGCAGCTTCGCGAGCGCTCTTGAAAGTATTTCGAGCCGCTTCAATATTTGTATGAGCAGTCGCTACAGCAGCCTTGTATGTAACCATTGATGCTTTAAATGCAGTGCGAGCAGCTTGATAATCTGACTTTGCATCTGCGCTTGCTGATGAAATTCCTGCGCCGCTAATGAGTAGCGTGGTCGCAAGAAGTGCTACTGATTTCTTCATTACTTTTCTCTGCATTTTTTCTCCTTTATGAATTCCCTTGACTTTGAGTTTCTCAACTGTGATCAAGTTTCTAGCCGTAGCCCCTGACTGGCTTCGGCTGATGGCTGAAAGATGCCATCGGCAATTTGGAGCACTGGCAGGGTTTTATGTGAGCGTCTTGTGCGTTTCCCGCATATTCTGCGAAGAAAAGACCTGGATTAAGCAGTTTTCAGAGATTCCTTCCGCGTGGGAAGATGGGCGACCCTAAACGAAGGAGTCAGAGATGGCAGATAAGAACTTTTTATCATGGGTTGGGTTTAAAGGCGACCAAACTCCACACACTCCTTCGCAATCACAGTCGGCAAATTCACCTCAAGGCGGTGACCGTCCAAACGCGATCGAGAGAATTCGTGAGTTGGAATCACAACTGAACGATCTTCGCAGCCGCCGTGACATCACGTCATTATCAAAAGAAGAATTTGAAATTCTCGCAACTGAAACTGCGATGTCAATCATTAAGACTGCACAACAACGAGAAGCTCGTGCCAATGCAACTGCTGAAAAAATCCTCTCAGAAAGTCAACGCACTGCGCGTTCGACTATTGAAAGTGCAGAAATCAAAGCAAAGAGCGCGCTCTCGCAAGCAGAATCAAGAGGACGCCAGTACATCAAAGCGGCGGAAGCTGATGCTGCTGACATGATTTCCCAAGCGGAAAGCGAAGCGGAAGAAATTTTGACGACTAAACGTCGTGAAGCAAATTCTTTAACATCGCAAGCAAAGAAAGAGGCAGATTTACTTGTCACCAGCGCGACAACGGAAGTAGCCGAGTATCGAACCTGGTTGCAAGGTGTGATGGCTGAAGCAGAACGACTTTATAGAATTCAAACTCAGTCTCTTGATGCAGCCGAAAATGCAATCTCACAATCACGAGATCGACTCAACTCTGCATTTAATCGCCTCGCCGATATGCAACAGAAAGTTTTAGGAGCAATTTCAGGTGATGGTAAACCAAAAACATCGCCATCCAATGTCGCTTCTCTGACGGAAAAAATAGAATCAAAGAGAGCTGCGGAGAAGAAAGTCAAAAAGCGCACATCATCAGCAAAGCGCGCCGCAAAGAAAAGACGCTAATTTCGTTCATTCAACGAATTAGCACGAGAAATCTCACTTATGGCCCGAAAAGCAGAACGTTATATCGCGCCAATTGATGGGCTCCGAGCAGTTGCGGTTATTGCAGTTCTCCTCTACCACTTAGGAATTTCCTGGATACCGGGCGGATTCCTCGGCGTTGATCTTTTCTTTGTTATCTCTGGCTATGTCATTACCCGATTAGTTCTCGACTCCATACAACGTTCGAGCGCACTCGATCTTCGCGAGTTTTATCTCAATCGTCTCCGCCGCTTAGTTCCCGCGTTAGTTTTCATGGTCGTTGCCACCACAATGTTTATAGGTGTGTGGGCGCCTGAAACGATGCGGCGATTCCTTACAGATCTGCCCTATGTCTTCACTGGCTCAATGAATTGGTCACTTGTCAATCGCCAACAAGATTACTTTTCAACTATTGGTCGGCCGCCGCTGCTGCAACACACGTGGTCGTTGGCGGTAGAAGCACAGTTCTATCTCATCTGGCCACTTGTCCTTCTCTTCATCCTTAAATACTTTGGCAAGAAAAATATTCCGATTGCATCACTGATTGCAGCTGGTGCATCTGGCATTGCACTTTTTATCTACTCAATCAAAATAGATGCCTCGGTCAGTCATGCGGTAAGCCATGTGTATTTTGGAACTGATACCCACAGCATTGGACTCTTTCTTGGCTCTGCGCTTGCCGTGAGTTGGATTCCGCAAAACTTAAGTAAAACTATCTCGAAGCGGGCACAAGATTTTGTCGATGGCGTTGGCATCATTGGTTTACTTGGATTACTTGCAACTTTTCTCTTTATTAATGAGACAGATGCGACTCTGTATCGGCTCGCATTTCCACTCGCCGGAATTTTTGGTTGCGCCACATTGATGTCAGTGGTGCATCCAGCATCACGTTTTGCGCCACTTTTAAGCAGTAAATTTTTATTATGGATTGGTGAACGCTCCTATGGGATCTATCTCTGGCACTGGGTCATCTTTCAAGTAACCCGTCCTTCGATCGATCTCGCTGGTCAAACTTGGGCCCTTTATTCATTGCGAATTCTTATAGTTCTTGCGCTCGCCGATGTTTCACTCCGTTGGATTGAGATCCCAGTTCGTCGTGGCCACGTAGAACTCTGGTTCCGCGGCATGAAATATCGAACTCCACAGGTTCGACTTCGACAACGGTTCCTCGTCATTTCTCTATCTCTCGTCACAATGGTGGCAGCGACTTCCATCGCAGTAAGCGCTCTTAATGTCGCTCACGAACGCGAGCTTGCGGAAATTAAACGACTGGCACAAATGAGCGAAATTTCAGTCGCGCCTTCAGAAAAAACTCAAGGGCTTTGGGTTACCGGTGATTCCGTGATTCTAGGAATTCGCAGTGAACTCGAGAAATATCAACATATTGGATTAATGAATGCTCGTATCGGTCGACAATTACCCGAATTGCTCTCAGTGATCGAAAAAGACCGAGAATTTGCCGGTACCTCACCGATTATTTTTGATGTTGGTAATAACAATGCCATCTCGGAGAATTCATTTATTCAGTTAATGGAATTGATAAAAGAACAACCGCAGATAATTATCGTCAATACTGCTGTACCTCGACCATGGCGCGAATTAAATAATGAAATAGTTAAAAAAGTGGCAGCAAATTATGGAAATGTTTCAATTGTTGATTGGGCGACTATCTCCCTCAATCACCCAGAGTTCTTTGCATCAGATGGCGTCCACTTAAATCCGCCTGGAGTAAATGCTTACGTCTCAGCAATTCTTGAAGTGTTAGACAAATAAAAAAACCTCCCTTGCGGGAGGTTTTTTTCGATTTTTTATTTATGCATACTTGCCAGCGAGAGCGAATTTCTTCGCATCTACTTTAACGCCATCCGAGTAGACGGTTTGAACGAGGAATTGAGTTCCGCCCATATCGTCTTTCTTTGCAATATCAAGTGTGAGTTGATTTGCTGGAACTGTCGATACCAAGGTGAAATCCTTAGCGTTATAAGAAATTGAAACGTCGTAGCCAGTAATTCCTTCAGCTTCTGCTGGTGCAACCCAACGAAGCGTTACGCCGCCGTTGTTATTGTTAATCGCAACAAATTTCTGTGGTGCACCGTGCGCAGCAAGCGCAGCCGGTGATTCTTCAGCGGTAGGAGTTGCCTCCGCAGATTGCGACATTGATGGCGATGGATCTACTGAAGGTGCCGCATCATCATCATCGCCGCCACGATTCACAACAATTAAACCAAGAATGACGATTCCTACTAATACTAAAAAGAGAACTCTTCCAGAGCTCTTTGTCTCTGCTGGCGCTTTAGACGATGCACTCTTTGCCGCAGAAGTTGCTGGTGTTGGTGTTGTTGAAATAGTTTGAGTTTTTGGTGTAGCTGATGCCGGACGCGCAGATGTCGGAACCGGTGGAATAACTACTGATGTTGCTTTCTTAGGCGCGGCTTTCTTAGTGGCGCGCTTTGCAACTTTTTTGCCTGCCGACTTTTTTACCGCAGATTTTTTCGCTGCCGATTTCTTGGCTGATTTCTTACCGGTCGATTTTTTTGCTGCAGATTTTTTTGCTACTGATTTCTTTGCTGCAGATTTTTTAGCCGCTTTTTTCGCTGCCACATCTTCTCCTCTGTCGACTTGCCTGGCTCAAGAATACCCCAGCCACCTACTTATAAAAGAACTTATGGCTTATAAAAGAACAAATGGCTTATAAAAGAACTACTGGCTCAAAAGCTCAGCGATTACCGGTGCGATAGCGCGCATCGCTTGGCCACGATGGCTGATTCTGTCTTTCTCATCGGCGCTTAATTCCGCCATTGTTATCTGATAGCCCACTGGTTGAAATATTGGGTCATAGCCAAAACCACCATCTCCGATCGGCGAATAGCGAATCACGCCATGAACTTCGCCGCGACATATTTCATTTCTGCCATCCGGTAACGCCAGCGCAACAACAGAGACAAATTTTCCTGTTCGCATCTCTGGTTGGATCTCTTCCATCTCGCGTAATACTTTTTCGAGATTTGCTCGGTCATCGCCATGTACTCCAGACCAACGAGCTGACAGCACACCAGGCGCACCATTAAGCGCATCAATGCAAAGTCCGCTGTCATCTGCAATAGCGGCTAATCCAGTTTTCATTGCAATAGTTTCAGCTTTGAGAAGTGCGTTCTCTTCAAATGTTGAACCTGTCTCTTCAACATCACCTATTTCTGGGAATTGCGAGACGCTTACAAGATTTACGTGTGGCGCAATCGTTGTCAATAAACGTTGAAGTTCAAGTAATTTTCCATTATTGCGCGATGCAAGTACTAATTGAGTCATTGGTATTCGATCAAATCATTATTGAGAACAAATTACTATTGTGAAAGTGCTGCACGTTGCAGAGCAGTTAAATCAGCGCACCCTTTAACTGCAAGATTTAATAAATCATCGAGAAGTGCTCGATTAAAAGGTGAACCTTCTGCTGTTCCTTGCACCTCGATAAATTCTCCAGTACCAGTGCAGACCACATTCATATCTGTTTCAGCAGTGACATCCTCGGTGTAACAGAGATCAAGCATCGGTGTGCCATCAATAATTCCTACACTCACTGCTGCTACTGATCCTTTGAGGGCTTGTGCATTCTCAGCAAGGTGACCAGCTTTCTTTGCCCACGATATTGCATCGGCAATCGCAACATAAGCGCCGGTAATTGCCGCTGTACGAGTTCCACCATCTGCCTGAAGAACATCACAATCTATGACGATTGTGTTTTCTCCGAGACCTTTCATATCAACAACTGCGCGGAGCGAACGGCCAATCAATCGAGAAATTTCTTGCGTACGACCACCAAGTTTTCCTTTGACGCTTTCACGATCAGAACGGGTATGTGTGGAACGTGGCAGCATGGAATATTCCGACGTTACCCATCCTTGTCCTTTACCAACTAACCACCGCGGAACGCCCGGAGTAAAAGATGCTGCGCAGAGCACTCTCGTCTTTCCAAATTCGACGAGCACTGAACCTTCTGCGTGATCTAACCAACCACGTGAAAAAGAGATGGGACGGAGTTGATTTGGAGTGCGACCATCGACTCGTTGCATTACTTAACCTCTTTCTCAACTGTTACAACTTCTGGACCGAGGAATCTTCGTGCAAGGGTGGCGAAGTTATTGGCATCGCCCGTTGCAACAAATCGATGGCGAGGCGCGCTCTTTTCTCTTCTGGAAAGTTGATGTTCGGCTAGTACACGATAAAGGTCTTTTGCAGTCTCATCTGCACTCGAGACCAGCGTGACGTTATTACCCATCACATATGAAATGACGCCGGTGAGAAGTGGGTAGTGCGTGCAACCAAGAACTAAGGTATCAATCTCTGCATCTTTGAGCGGTTGTAAATAACGCTTGGCTAAATCAGTAATTTCTTCACCAGAAGTTTCGCCCCGTTCCACATATTCAACAAATAGTGGACAGGCAATTGAGGTGATCATCATCTGTGGCGCTGCAGCAAATGAATCCACATACGCTTTTGAATCAATAGTTGTTTGTGTTCCTATTACTCCAATACGACCGGTACGCGTTGCTGAAACGGCGCGTCGAACTGCTGGCTGAATTACTTCAATAACCGGAACTGAATATCTTTCACGTGCATCACGGAGCATGGCAGAGCTTGCGGTGTTGCAAGCAATCACGATGGCTTTCACGCCAGCATTAATGAGATTGTCCATAATCTCAAGTGAGAATGCTCGAACTTCTGCGAGTGGACGCGGCCCGTACGGTGTTCGAGCAGTATCGCCAACATAAAGAATTGATTCGTGTGGTAACTGATCTATCACTGCTCTCGCAACAGTTAGTCCACCGACGCCAGAATCGAAAATCCCAATCGGCGCATTCGGGTCAACAAGTTTGTGCGAGCTCACTGGCTAAGGGTACTCAACGATTGACTCAACGATTGATAAGAGGTAATCCGCTTCAAGACAATCACTATAAGAGTTGAATCAAACTCTCTTGTAACCAACCTAGCCACGAATAAACCGCATAAACGGCTTTCATCGGATCACTTTCAGTCATCAATTCATATTTCTTATGCTGCTCATCTGCTGGTGGTTTTTCAATTCCTAATCTGACCGCTAACGCAAGGCGGATATCGTTGAGACCACCTAACCAATCCATAATTTCAGTCATGGGAACTTCTATTTCTATCGTTCCCAACTCAAGAGGTGTGTCGCCATCCCACTCTTCATCTTGCGGTAACAGCGCTTCGCGAATGGTGTTCGCATGAGCTCGCTTCTTTTCGCGCAAGCCATGTTCGGTATATCTACGGAACTCACCTGCTGCATTCGTATCTGAATAGGCATCAGGTAGTAAACGGTGAAGGACTGGATCTTGCGGCGGCGCATCATTTGTTGAAATACCAACGATATTCATGAACTCTTTCATCTCATCATCAACATGATCATCTTCGCCCAGTAATTCGAGAATCTGCTCAGTGAGGTTGATTAATACGTGCGCTTCTTGTGAAGTGAAAAGAGCAAAAACTTTCTCATCACCGCTTCTAAAGAAACCTGTCCCACCGTGATTACTCATAAATCGTTCTTACAGTTCATCATCGCGTTGAACCGTCGCCCAAAGTCCATATTCGTGAAGTCTTTGCACATCACGTTCCATCTCTTCCCGCGTTCCCGAAGTAACTACTGCTTTTCCATCATGATGAACTTTCAACATCAGTTCCGTTGCTTTCTCCTTCGAAAAATGGAAGAGCACCATAAATACATGAGTGACATATGACATGAGATTCACTGGGTCATCCCAAACGACCGTTACCCATGGTCGATCTGGTCGAAGATTTGTATCCGACTTCTCTTCGGTCAGCGTTCCCATATGCGTATTATGAAATATCTATTAGCAAGATGCGCTACCTGATGACAACTGTGATCGCAGGACTTAAACCACTTTCAAGTGTGGTCGTTGCGCTACTTCGTACCCGGTACGTACTAAAACCATCGCTCGATTCACTCACGGTAAATGAATAATGGCCAGCGGCATCAGTTTTTGGCGGGCTTTTTACCGAAATTTTCTGCCAATTACCCCGCACCAATTTCTCTAAAGAGAGGGCAACGTTCTCCACTCGAGGTTGTAGTGAACCTCGAATCAGATATTCGGAACTTTTTGCAACGATTAATGGCGCATTGATTTCAACGAGTGGCGAAATGACCGCGCTGTTCTCTTGGGATTGGCTCGCCAATCGCTCCCAAGAGCTCTCCGAAGTAGCTCGTAGCGTCGTTGAGTTTCCAAAAAGTGCTGTGACCGCAACTTTTCCAGTTGAGTCAGTAATTCCTTCATAAATTCTTCGCCAGCTCCCATCACTGTTCTTGCTTTCAATCCGAATGGGAAGATTCGCAATTGGTTGTTTATCTGGAAGTGAAAAGAGCGTTGAGACCGTAATGAGATCGCCATATTGAGCGTTCTTCTTATCTAGCGCCAGCGAACTGAGAACTACATCTGGCGCAATCGTTTGTGCAAAGGAACGAACTGCCGGCATAGTCACCGCGTCTTCCATTCCCATCGTCCAAAGAATAATTCCACCTAATCGATATTTTGCTACAAGTTTTGCTCGCTCCACATATGAGCGATCATTTTGAAACCACGCAACTCGTTTTGCGGTACATGTCGTTGGTAAACCGGAAGCGTTTTGACCTGAAAACGTTTTGGAATATGTAAATGTCACCTCTCCTTCCTTCTCTTTATAGGTTGGAGTAGCGCCATAACTTGTTGCAAGATTGAGCGCATCGCGCATGACAAATGTTGCCGCCTTGGCTTTCGTGGTGATTGTTCCTTGAACTTCAACCGGACACGTTCCAGATACTGAATCGACCCAATCGCGACCGTACCCCGGCACTCCAATGAAAACTTTCGATGCTGGCATCACACTTGTTGCATACTTAATCGCATCTTCAACCCACGGCAACGGACCAATTGGTCCGATTGCGGAAGTGGAGTAGTCGTAAGTCATTATTCGCAAACGATCGATTGCGGTTGCGATATCTCGCCAGGCATAAACTGAATATCCACCGGCGCGAACTTTCGGATCAAAATCAACTGGTGCCGTGACGAAAAGCAACTTTTGCTCGGCATGGAGCGAGGTTGATAACTCCTTAATAAATTGAATCCAGCGCGGTTGTGTCGTCGGCCATGATGCTTTGCCATCTGTAAATGCAAAATTTTCAAAGTCCAAATCAATCCCATCAAAACCATTCACTCTTACTAAATTCGTAATCGTGGAAATAAGGTTTGCACGTTGCGTCGCATCACCCAAAATTCCGCTGAGAACTAATTTGTCAGTGCCATCTGTGATGGTAGGAACGATGGTGAAACCTAAACTTCGTAGCGCTCCAATCGGTACCGACATTGGGTCAGTAAGTTTTGCAGTGGCATATTGATCAGTAATTGACGTTGAACTTTTTACTGAGTACCAAAACGGGGAAACTTCTCTGATCAGATCTTGATTCGCAATTGCTGAGGCCAATCCATTTTTAATTCCGTAGTAAGGAATCCAACCGCTAACAATTTTTCGAGGTGGATTTTCTGCTGCACTTAATGGTGTTGCACACCATGTAAGTGTGAGTATCGAGATCGTCGCAATAACGAGCGCTTTGAATTGCGAAGTTCTCGCACGCATTAACTCGATGGCCCTTTCGGCAATCCTGAGTGAATCTCTTTGCACGTAGGGCAGATTGGGAATTTTTGCGGATCGCGATTCGGTACCCATTTTTTGCCACATAAAGCAATGACCGGCTTGCCGGTGACTGCTGATTCCACAATTTGATCTTTTCGTACGAAGTGAGAGAAGCGTTCATGGTCGCCATCATCTAATTCTCGATCGACCTCAAAATGTGTAGCGACATCTTCTCTCGGAAGAGTCTGCGTATCAGATTGCGGTTCGCTCTCAAATCCCACGTGCCAAGCATATGCGTCGATTGCGTAGACTGTCCCAATGAAGGATCTTCTCCGAACTGAACATTTATCACGTGCTGATGTCGAAATGATCCTCGCAACTGCAGCAGATTTCGCTAAAAATCCATTCCGCGAAAAGCATGAATTGGCAAATAAAACCGTCGCCATTTATATGACCAAACCATCAACTCGGACGCGACTTGCCTCAGAAACTGCAACCGCACATTTAGGTGGTACTCCAATCTTTATTCGTGGCGATGAACTCCAACTTGGTCGAGGCGAGACCATCGCTGATACCGCGCGAATCATCAGCGGATTTTGTAGCGCTCTCGTTATTCGCACCTTTGCGCAAGCAGATGTTGATGAACTGGGTAAATGGGCAACAATTCCGGTCATCAACGCGTTAACTGATGATGATCATCCAACACAATTGCTCGCTGATTGGTTAACTATTCGAGAAAACTTTGGCGAAAATATTGCAGGAAGAAAATTTGTCTATCTCGGTGATGGCAACAACATGGCAAATACCTGGTTGATTATGGGTGCGATTATGGGAGCGCACGTGGTTGCTGCAACTCCTTCTGGGAAGTGGGCACCATCATTAGAAGCGATTGCGACCGCAAAGAAAATCGCAGCACACAGTGGCGCAACAGTTGAAGTTACTGATGATCCGGAAAATGCAGCAAAAGGCGCATCTGTTCTTTACACCGATGTCTGGATGTCAATGGGTGACCCAGAGTCCGAACGAAGTGAAAAATCTCAAGTGCTAGCACCATTTTCCGTCACTGAACATTTGATGTCACTCACATCATCTGATTCGATATTTATGCATTGCTTACCTGCTCATCGAGGTGAAGAAGTTGCCGCATCAGTGATTGATGGAACTCGTTCAGTCATTTGGCGGGAAGCATTTCATCGGAGAACTACCATTCAATCTCTTCTCTATCACCTGATTCGTGGTGAAATTCAAGGAGTTTCGCACTAGCCTGTACCTATGCGCGTACTCGTTCCGGCGGAAACAAAAGCTGGTGAGAAGCGCGTCGCATTAGTTCCAGACATTATTTCTAAACTCACTCGCGCGGGCTTAAAAGTAGTTGTGGAATCTGGCGCAGGAGTTCATTCACAAGCCCCTGATAGCGATTATCAAAGCGCCGGCGCAGAAGTTTTCTCCTCGCAGAATCTCAATCAGGAACTCGCAGCCGCAGATGTTGTTGCTTCTGTGCAACCACTGTCGCCAGAGATAATGGCGAAACTTAAACGCGGTGCTATCACGATTTCATTTCTCTCACCGAGTGGTGCAACCGATTCAATTAACGCGGCAGCATCGGCGGGTGTTACCGCATTTTCTATGGAAATGATTCCGCGTATTTCACGTGCGCAATCAATGGATGCTCTCACTTCGCAAGCGCTCTGCGCTGGCTATCGAGCAGCGCTTGTTGGCGCAGAATTATCACCACGTTTCTTTCCACTCTTGATGACCGCTGCGGGCACAGTCACGCCAGCACAAGTTCTCGTTCTCGGCGCAGGAGTTGCGGGCTTGCAAGCAATTGCAACCGCTAAACGTCTCGGCGCAGTTGTTTCGGCCTATGACGTACGCCCATCGTCAGCTGATGAAGTGCGATCAATGGGTGCAACTTTTATTGATCTCGATCTTGAAGTTCTTGAAGGTGCCGGCGGTTATGCGCGTGAGATGACAGAAGAGCGCGCAGCGAAACAACGAGAACTTCTCACACCATTTATTTCAAAATCAAATGTACTGATAACTACTGCAGCAGTTCCAGGCAGACCTGCACCGCGACTTGTTACCGCTCAGATGTATTCACAGATGGCTGCCGGATCTGTCATTGTCGATCTCGCCGCAGAATCGGGTGGCAATGTTGAAGGATCGAAAGCTGGCGAAACTATTACAACAGCAAGTGGCGTTCTCATTTGGGGCGGCAAAGATGTGCCATCACAACTTCCCTTCCATGCATCATCACTGTATTCACGAAATATCGTCAACCTTTTACTTTTAATGACCAAAACGGAGAACAGCGATAGCGGTCAAATCGCCACCGTACAACCGGATTTTGCTGATGAAATCATTGCGGCAGCAGCGCTCACTCACGATGGCGCAATTCGAGAGAGGAAATAGTTGTGGAACCTATTGCCCTGATCTCACTCTTCGTACTCGCAGTGTTTGTTGGCTTTGAAGTTGTCTCCAAAGTTTCATCAACGTTACACACGCCACTTATGAGTGGTGCAAACGCAATCCACGGAATTATCTTGGTTGGTGCAATTATTGTTGCCGATAAAGCTCAGACCACACTTGAGTTAACGCTCTCTATTCTCGCGGTAGTACTTGCGACCATCAATATGGTCGGTGGATTTGTCGTCACTGATCGCATGCTAGAAATGTTCAAAGGCAAGAAGAAGGAAGGTAAGTAATGAATACCTTTCTCTATGACCTGATTGGTTTAGCAGCCGGAGTTTGTTTCATCCTTGCTCTGAAAGGCCTCTCTCATCCCCGAACTGCTCGACGCGGTAACACGCTCGGTGCAATCGGTGCGACTATCGCAACAGTTTTAGTTTTCTTTAATGCCGACAATAAGCATCGCAATCTGCCATTCATTCTCGGAGCGATTGCATTCGGAGTTATCGTCGGTGTTCCCGCTGCTCGTAAAGTTCAAATGACTCAGATGCCACAACTTGTTGCACTCTTCAACGGTGTTGGTGGTGGCGCAGCAGCGCTCGTTGCAATCGTGGAATATCTAGATCTTGGCACAAAGGCCTCCACGGCAGAGGTCATTGCAACTGTCTTCACAGTTGTTGTTGGTTGTATTTCATTTTCTGGCTCCATCATTACATTCTTAAAGTTGCAAGAATTGATGACTACTCGCCCTGTGATATTTCCCGCTGGTCGATTTATTATCGCCGCAACTCTCGCCTCAGTCATTGGCGTATCTGCGTGGGTTATCTCTGCGCTCGGTACAGCGCCGCTCTTGATTTTGGCTGGTTTATCGCTGCTATTCGGCGTTCTCTTCGTACTCCCCGTAGGTGGCGCAGATGTACCCATCGTTATCTCATTGCTCAATGCATTTACTGGTTTAACGGTCGCCGCATCAGGTTACGTACTACAAGCAACACTATTAATTATTGCTGGAACACTCGTTGGAGCATCGGGAACAATCTTGACGCGATTAATGGCAGAAGCAATGGGTCGTTCCCTCTTCGGCACACTCTTTGGCGCATTTACAGCGAAAGCATCGGATCAATCAGGCGCGGCTGAGACGCGACCAGTGAAATCTGGATCACCAGATGATGTCGCAATTTTACTTAACTATGCGCGACGCGTTGTCATTGTTCCTGGCTTTGGTCTCGCAGTTGCCCAGGCACAACACACAGTTCGCGAATTGGCAGATTTGATGACGGCAAAAGGAATTGATGTTGCATATGGAATTCATCCAGTTGCTGGTCGTATGCCTGGACATATGAACGTTCTCCTTGCCGAAGCAAATGTTCCTTATGAGCAGTTAGCAGAAATGGATGAAGTAAATCCAACATTCCCACAAACTGATGTTGCGCTCATCATCGGAGCTAACGATGTTGTTAATCCAGCAGCAAAGAACACGCCGGGATGTCCGATCTACGGCATGCCGATTCTTGATGTTGCGCAAGCCGGAAACGTCATCTTCTTGAAACGTTCAATGCGTCCTGGTTTTGCTGGAATTGAAAACGAACTTCTCTTTGATGCCAAGACCACACTTCTCTTTGGTGATGCCAAAGCATCGCTCACAAAAGTTGTCTCTGCGCTTAAAGCTCTCTAATCTAAAAATTCTTTAGCCGAACTCTCCTGCATCTGCGTTGGTGCGCCATGCACCGAGAGAATTTCATCATCAACTTCTTGTGAAACCATTGAACCTGAAAGTTTGCTTCCCTCACCAGAACGGTTCAAAGTACGAGAGCGTTCTTTGACCCACTCTTTATGGTCAGCGGGCACAATTCCCAATACTCCACGCTGAAAATCTTCAAAGGCCTGCAGGACTTCGCGCTTGGTATTCATCACAAATGGCCCCATCCAAGCAACCTGTTCGCGAATCGGTTCTCCGCCAAGTATCAATACATCCATCTCAGGTGATCGTCCTTCTTGCGCAGCGTCTGCAGTTACAACAAGAGTGTCGCCATCTTTCATCACTGCAAGTTGTCCCATGTGAACCGGATGGTTCTTCTCGCCAACGCTGCCTCGACCATTCAGTGTGTAGACAAGTGAGTTGTAATGAGGATTCCATGGCAGACGAAGTTGCGCGCCGGCTTGAAGGGTTGCATGAACAATGGTGATTGGAGTTTGAGTTGAACCTGGTCCTTGGTGCCCGCCAATCTCACCTGCAATGACTCGAATAAGTGCACCACCATCATGTGATGAGAGCAGCGCTACGTTCTTTGCGCGAATATCTTGATACGCCGGTTGTGACCACTTTTTTGCGGCCGGCAAATTTACCCACAATTGAAATCCGTGAAATAACCCACCGCTCATTACTAAATGTTCTGGCGGAGTTTCAATATGCAAAATTCCGGCACCGGCTGTCATCCATTGCGTATCGCCATTAGAAATAGTTCCGCCGCCGCCGTGATTATCAAAGTGATCAAAGATGCCATCGATAATGTATGTAACGGTTTCAAATCCGCGATGGGGATGCCACGGTGTTCCTTTTGGCTCTCCTGGTGAATATTCAACTTCGCCCATTTGATCTAAATGAATAAATGGATCAAGTTCGGCTAAATCAACGCCATGAAATGCGCGACGAACTGGGAAACCTTCGCCCTC
This sequence comes from uncultured bacterium, assembly GCA_963978235.1. Lineage (GTDB taxonomy): Bacteria > Actinomycetota > Actinomycetes > Nanopelagicales > Nanopelagicaceae > UBA7398. The sequence continues at coordinate 17,077 of CAXBQM010000018.1, forward strand.
AAAACCTTGTGGTGCAGTCGTCACACTCGTCACTGTTCGCACGCGCGCAGTTGGTGAAGCAATGACGCGTGGCAAGATGGTGATGTCGTTGACGGTAATCGCTGGCATATCTACTCAACTTCTCTTTTCTCACTTAAACCCTGACAAGTTTGTTGAAACTTCAACTATCAAATCCTATAACCAGCTCCGCCCCTTCCGCATTCCGAGTTTTCCCTACAGAATTCCCACATGAAGCCCTTCTCATTTAATGGCGTTCGAACCCTTATTACCGGCGCTGGCTCTGCCACCGGAATTGGGTTTGCTTCCGCAAAATTGCTCGCGCAACAAGGCGCTTCGGTCTATCTCGTTGGTCGCACTGATCGGGTGACATCTCGCGCGCGCGAATTGAAAGAGTTGGGCCATGTTGCACATGCATCACATGGTGATTTAGGTGATGCAACATTCGTTTCTGAACTTATTCCACACGTCGTTGCAACTCTTGGTGGCATTGATGTTCATGTTAATAACGCAGGCATGACTAGTATTCAAAGCGGTGCGCACG
>CAXBQM010000019.1:0-17527 GCA_963978235.1 uncultured bacterium
CTAGTGGCGCTGCGCTTGCTGTGCTTGCGGCGCTAGTGGTTTCAAGTAGCAATCGCCGAAGTCGATTTGCGGCCCTCCTAAATCCATTTGCCGAGCAGTATTACAAAGGCGCGGGCTGGCAACCGGCTCATAGTTTGATGGGGTTAGCGTCTGGCGGATTACTAGGAATTGGCATCGGAGCGAGCAAGCAAAAATGGGGCGGCTTAGCTGAAGCGCATACAGATTTTATTTTCTCGGTCATTGGTGAAGAACTCGGTTTGATCGGAACTCTCATTGTTGTGGTGCTTTTTGCACTGCTATTAATTTCAATTTTCAAGATTGCGCTCGGCGCTCCAACCGCATTTGAACGATATGCCACTGCCGGAATCGGCTGTTGGATTTCGATGCAGGTTGCGGTAAATATGGGTTCAGTGCTGAGTTTGATCCCTGTTGCTGGCGTGACGTTGCCACTTGTTTCTTATGGCGGTTCATCACTCCTTTCGGTGTATATAGCAATGGGGTTTGTATTAGGAGTGGCGCGACGAACCGAATCGATTCGAATTGCACTCCTTGATCGTAGAAAAAACGATCGTAGAAAAAACGATCGTAGAAAAATCGGAAGTAAATAATGAGTACACGAGTCATTTTGGCCGGTGGTGGCACAGCAGGCCACATTGAACCTGCGCTTGCCGTTGCAACGGAACTTAAAAAAATTGACTCTGAAATCCAATGTGAATTTCTCGGCACTATTACTGGGTTGGAGAATGCGTTAGTACCAGGACGAGGATTTCCACTTCGGGTGATCCCTAAAGTGGCGATGCCACGTGAGTTATCACTTTCAATCTTTCTCTGGCCGCTTCGATTAATCGGAAGTATCGGTAAATGCGTCAGAATCATGCGTGGCGCTGACGTGGTTGTGGGTTTTGGTGGTTACGTCTCCGCGTCAGCGTATTTAGCGGCAGTGCTCTTACGAATTCCAATCATCATTCATGAAGCAAATGCAAAACCTGGCTGGGCAAATCGATTGGGACGATTCTTTGCCAAAAAAGTCTGTGTCAATTTTCAATCAGTGCAATCGAAATGGTCAGATTCAATTCATACCGGGATGCCACTTCGACGCGATATCTCAGAAATTTCGCATCTCACCCCAGATCAGATAACTGAAGTGAGAGAACGCAAGGCACGTGAATGGGGATTTGATCCGAGCCAACCAATCGTTTCAGTATTTGGAGGTTCCACCGGATCTGAGCGCATCAATGATGCCGTTGCCGAATATTTGATTTCACGAAACGGGCAAGCACCGCAGATAGCTCATGCGGTCGGTCTCCATAACACGTTACCCATTACTCGAACCGGATACTTTGCTACTCATTACTTCCACGATATTGCAGATGTCTACGTTGCCTCAGATCTTCTTATCTGTCGATCCGGCGCAGTGACTTGCGCAGAGCTCGCGGTGGTTAATCGTTTCGCAGTACTCATTCCGCTACCAATAGGGAATGGTGAGCAAGAAGCAAATGCAGATGAACTAATGGCTCGCAATTCAGCAATGATGGTTCGTAATGCGCTTTTTTCGGGGAACTGGCTCCAACAGAATATGTCGATGGCCCTTGAAAAGGCGTTAAGTTATCGATCAGTGATGCGAGAAATTGTCGTGATGCCAACGGCGCACACCATTGCAGAGATGGCGTTGGCTATCTCGCAATCGCAATCTCGAACTGGACAAAGTAAATGAGTGAGATTTCATATAAAGAATTGATGGCATCGACAATCCATTTCGTTGGAATTGGTGGCGGTGGGATGAGTGGAATTGCACGAATCCTGCTCGCTCTCGGCGCTGATGTTTCTGGTTCCGATGTGAAGGATTCATCTGTGCTTGATGGGTTACGAACTTTAGGCGCGCGAATCGAGATCGGTCACTCTGAAGCACATGTCCCGCAGCGTGGCGTACTTGTTGTTTCGAGCGCAATTGCAGAGGGTAATCCGGAACTTATTGCAGCACGAGCGCGTGGTTTAGTCGTGTTACTTCGTGCGCAAGCCCTTGCCATCATCATGTCGCAAAAACGAGCAATCGCTATTGCGGGAACACATGGCAAAACAACAACGACATCAATGGCTACCGTAGCGTTACAACGCTGTGGTGCAGATCCATCATTTGCTATCGGAGCAGCAGTCACAAATTCTGGGACAAATGCCCACCATGGTTCCGGTGATATTTTTGTTGCGGAGGCAGATGAATCAGATGGTTCCTTCTTGGCCTATCAACCATTTGGCGCTGTCATAACAAATATTGAATTAGATCACGTAGATAATTTTCATTCCCTGGCCGAGATGGATGAACTCTTTGCTCAATTCATCGATTCGATTCAGAGCGGTGGTTTTCTCGTTGCATGTATCGATGATTCTGGTGTTAATCGGGCGCTCTCAAAAATTAAGAGAACCGATCTCTCAGTAATTACCTATGGTGAATCAAGTTCGGCTGATTTAAAAATTGATCGAATCTCACTCACGCAAACCGGTTCCATCTCGCGAGTGACGTGGAAAGGTCGCGTATTGGGGGAATTGAACTTAAAAGTTCCTGGTCGCCACAACGTTGCGAATGCAGCCGCTACGTTGGCAACAGCGCTTCATCTTGGTTTTCCCATTGATCAACTATTTGCCGGTCTACAAAGTTTTACCGGTGCGCGACGTCGATTTGAGATTAAAGGGGAAGTAAATGGAGTGACGGTTGTTGATGATTATGGCCATCATCCAACTGAAATTCGAGTAACACTTGAAGCAGCGAGAAATTTCGCTGGAAATGGCCGGATATTGGTAATTTTCCAACCTCATCGATTTAGCCGAACTGAGAAGTTTGCGGCGGAATTTGCGCATGAACTTTCGCAAGCAGACCACGTTTTTCTCCTTGAAATTTACGCTGCGAGTGAGAAGCCCATTCCAGGAACAACCTCGCTTTCTATTTCGAAACTGATGAAATCCGAGAAAGTTACGTATGAACCATCGATGCCAGTCGTTATTGAACAAGTAGTAAAAATGGCGCAACGTGGAGATCTCATCATGACACTTGGCGCAGGTGATGTGAGCGCGCTCGGTCCACTCATCGTTGATTTGCTCCATCAATAGGAACCCTGAGGAAACGTATTTACTCCATGTCATCGCGAATTCGAAGACGAGTGACCTGGCTTGCTCTCTTGATTACGGTCGGAGCGTTGGCTTATGTTTTAGGTTGGTCGCACATTTTTCGAGTGACCGGAATTGCCATTGATGGTTTACAACCACAAGGCACGCAAATAATCTCCGCGCAAATAAAACGTGAGTCGTTAATTGCAATCGACCAACCAATAGCGCGAGTTGATAGTCGAGTCGTGAAACGTGCGCTTTTGAAGAATCAATGGGTAGGAGATGTTCGAATCAATCGACATTGGCTATCAGGTGAGATCCATATTTTTGTCGACCAGAAAGAACCAATTGCTCGAATCAACTCAGCATCTGGGTTCTTGTATCTCACCTCGAACGGTGAAATCGCCGAATTTCCCGCTGAACTGACAAAGCCAGTACCTGAATTAGCTGGCGCCTATAACGTGAAATCAAATGCAACGCTTGCATATCAACTTTTAAATGAACTTGTCGGAGGGTTAGCTGACGCCTTTCCGAATCAAACGGATCCCAATCAAACGAATTCGAAACAAGGTGTAGCCATTCGCAAGATGACCATCGGGTCAGCCACCTCGTTTTCAACGAGTGTGGCAATTGGCGAGCAAGAAATACTTATTAGGTGGGGAAGTGCGACTGAGATTCCGCTAAAAATCAAAGTTTTACAAGGACTTTTAGCGCTTCCGGAAAATACAAAATTGCGAGTTGTAGATCTCTCCGCACCTTTAACGCCAATCGTTAAATAGCTAATTACTAAATTGGTAGAAAGAAAGTGAAATTTATATTTCGTGTCGGTGTTTGCTTGGTTAGACGTGCGCGCCTAGTTTTACGCATCGTTTAAGGAAACTCTCAGCCTCAAGTTGAGGTAAAGAGTTAAAGGAAAGGCGCTGAGATCGTGGCATCACCACAGAATTATCTTGCAGTCATCAAAGTTGTTGGAATTGGTGGCGGTGGCGGTAACGCAATAAATCGAATGATTGATGCCGGACTCAAAGGCGTGGAGTTCATTGCAATTAATACTGATGCACAAGATTTATTAATGAGCGATGCCGATGTGAAATTAGATATCGGTAAGAAATTAACAAAAGGTTTAGGAGCTGGCGCATCACCTGATTTAGGAAATCAAGCAGCGCTTGATCATGTTGAAGATATTGAAGAAGTTCTTCGTGGCGCAGATATGGTTTTCATTACTGCCGGTGAAGGTGGCGGTACTGGAACTGGTGGCGCACCAGTTGTTGCAAAAATTGCAAAAGATCTTGGCGCATTAACAGTAGGTGTTGTTACCCGACCATTCTCATTTGAGGGAAAGCGACGCTCTGCACAAGCTGAAGAAGGTATCGAAAAATTACGAAGTGAAGTCGATACTCTCATTGTCATTCCCAATGATCGTTTGCTTTCAATTTCCGACCGATCGATTAGCGCGATTGAAGCATTTAAAACTGCAGATCAAGTTCTGCTTTCCGGTGTTCAAGGAATAACCGATCTGATCACAACGCCGGGACTTATTAATTTAGATTTCGCAGATGTGAAAAGTGTGATGGCTGGAGCCGGCTCTGCCTTGATGGGTATTGGTTCTGCGCGTGGTGAATCACGCTCCATTAGAGCGGCCGAATTAGCGATTTCAAGTCCACTCCTTGAGGCATCTATTGATGGCGCTCATGGTGTTCTGCTCTCTATTGCCGGAGGATCAGATCTTGGTCTCTTTGAAATTAGTGAGGCTGCCGAATTAGTGGCGAAGTGCGCTCATCCTGATGCGAACATTATTTACGGAACCGTCATTGATGATGCCCTCGGTGATGAAGTTCGCGTGACGGTGATCGCAGCAGGCTTCGATGGTGGCGCACCAAAGAAAGTTGAAGTGCCTGTTATTGACTCAGCAACAATCACTGGACAAGCAAATCCAGTTCCAGCAAATGATCCCATCGCAGTGGCACAAGGAACAGAAGAGGTTAAACCTCGACGACGAATTACTTTCCAGGAACTTGTCTCTGAGGATGAAATCGATATCCCTGATTTCATGAAATAAGAATGGTTCGCGAGTTTTTTACCTCGCGCGCCGATGGAAATCTCGCGCTACATGTGGGAGATGACCCAGAAGTGGTCTCACGTAATAGAGCAAACCTTGCTTCCCGATTAGCCCTTCCCGAAAATAACGTGAAATACATGAATCAAGTTCATGGCAATCACGTTGAAGTCGTTGATAAAAATTCACCCGTCGTTACTTCTGATGCGCTCTTTACAAGAGAACGCGATATTGCACTCGTCGTGATGGTGGCAGATTGCATCCCGATTCTGCTCCACTCAAAAAGTGCGATCGCCGCTGTCCATGTGGGAAGACAAGGGCTTATCAAAGGGATTCTCAATAATGTGGTGAACCACTTTCATCAGATTGGCGAGAAGGAGATACATGCAACTATCGGACCAGCTATTTGCGCTTCATGTTACGAAGTTGCCCCAGAGATGTATCGAGAGGTGGTGGCCGATTTTCCAGCATGTGCGACAAACGAGAAGTTACATTCGTTAGATCTACTCGCGGGCGCTCAAGCACAATTAAAAAGTCATAACGTCACAATGACAACTTTGAATAAGTGCACGCGCGAAAGTTCTGATCTTTTTTCTCATCGAGCTGACTCCAAGGCAGGGCGATTTGCTGGAGTAATTTCATGGTGAGGTTGTGATGAGCAGAGAAGAAGAGATTGCCAGAAATCTCGAGCAAGTTCGGGGTCGAATCGCGCGCGCAGCGCAGGAAGCGGGCCGTAATATCGATGAGATCACATTAATAGTTGTGACAAAGACTTACCCCATAGAAGATTTGAGAACGCTCTACGAACTAGGCGAACGGAATTTTGGCGAGAATCGAATCAGTGAGGGCGGGGAGAAGTGTGGCGCTGGCTTCTCCGGAGTGACGTGGCATTTTCAAGGTGAAGTGCAGAGCAATAAGATCAAAAATTTAGTGGAGTGGGCAGATGTCATTCACTCGTTAGACGATCTCAGCCATGCCGAGAAAATAAATGGCCGCGGAAAAGATAAAAAAGTTCTCATTCAAGTAAACCTCGATGGAGAAGAGCATCGCGGCGGAATTGCCCCAGAGAAAATTCACTCACTCGCCGAAGGAATTACTCAGATGCCACATCTGGAACTAAAAGGATTGATGGCAGTTGCGCCGCTTCATGGCGAACCCGAATTGGCTTTTGCGAATTTAAACGCCATTTATCAGCGATTTATAAGGGATTTTCCGCGCTCCAACTGGCTCTCTGCCGGCATGAGTAATGACTTTGAATCCGCGATAGCCCATGGTGCGACACATATCCGGGTGGGTAGTTCAATCCTCGGAAAGCGCGATTAGCCCTTCTAAAATTTACGCATGGTAAAAGCGCTACGAAAAGTGACCAATTATCTTGGTCTGACCGAAGATGACCTCATGAATTCTGCAGAGATGAATTCAACAGCACATGCAGAAACTCCGATTGTGCGACGTCCAGCAATGACGCCACGAGTTTCACAGAGCGTTGCGCCGGTTACAACGCCACGACTCACAGTGGCACAACCGGTTATGGAGACTGAGCCGATGGTTGCCCAAACCTTAGATCGCATCGTCACCCTTCATCCTCGCTTCTACTCTGAAGCGCGAACAATTGGTGAACATTTTCGTATGGGTTCACCAGTGATTATGAATTTAAGCGATATGGAAGAGAGTGAACGAAAGCGACTTGTTGATTTCGCCTCCGGTCTTGTTTTTGGACATGCTGGCACTATCGAACGAGTGACTCCAAAAGTTTTCCTTCTCTCGCCACCAAATGTGGCAGTAAGTACTGAGATGAAAGCAGCAGCAGCGGACGCAAGTTTCTTTAATCAAAGCTGATTGAGTGGGAAGCGCTGGGTCGTTAATAGCGACGCTCTTAGAGCTGTATCTCTTTGTCCTCTTTGCTCGATTAATCCTTGATTATGTTCGAATGTTTGCTCGCAATTGGCGGCCACGCGGGATCATGCTTCCGATTGCGGAGATAATTTACGCGTTAACGGATAAACCACTTTCTTTTATCCGCCGTTTTGTGCCACCACTTCGTCTCGGCGCAGTCGCACTCGACCTCTCGTTTATCGTTCTCTTTTTTGCAGTGCAGTTTCTCGCTAATGCAATTCGCTAAGAGCTTTTTGAAACTTTAAGAGCGAGTCCGAGTTCATTGTCGCCAAGTGACAATGAGTTATCTCGGTTCATTGAGATAGCTAAAACTTCTTGTGATATTTCACCAGCATGGCCATCGATTGCTTTCGCTACGTCGGCGGAAGCGTTCCACGCCAAAGCAATTCGGTCGGTAACTTCAAGACCTACGCGTTTTCGCTCATCTTGAACCGCTCTAATGACCTCTCGCACAAATCCGGCTTCAATCAGAGCCGGGGTGAGCGCGAGATCGAGCGCAACGCTCTCGCCAGAATGACTTGTGACCGACCATCCTTCTCGAGGCGTTTCGGTAATAACGAGATCTGCCTCAGAGATTTCGGCACGTTGAACCTCGCCACTGCTCTGCTGGTAAGAGAGATGTACAACTTTTTCGCTGCGCAGTTCTTGAACAAACTTCTCTGGATCAATTGACGTGAGCGCTTTCGCAATTGCTTGAACGTCTGCGCCGTAACGTGCGCCAAGCGAACGGAAATTTGCTTTGATGGTGATATCAACCAATCCGCCACCTGCTGTTGCTAAATCATCAAGCACGAGAACGTTGAGTTCATCAGCAATTTGATCTTTTAATTGTTGATCAAGTGCCGTCCATCCTGGTGCAGAGATCAACGCGCGGGAGAGCGGCTGTCGAATTTTCACCTGTGACTCGGCGCGAGATGCTCTTCCTAATTCAACCAGCCTTCTCGTTTGCGCAACGTGTGATGAAAGTGCAGCATCAATCAACTCGGACTGAACTTTTGGAAAATCAGCTAAATGAACTGAATCAACGACGTGGTTATGAACTGGTCGGATTAATTCTTGCCAGACATGTTCGGTAATAAATGGAACTAGTGGCGACATCAGTAGCGTGAGTTTTTCGAGACATTCATAGAGCGTCTCTAACGCCATGACGTCGCCATCCCAGAATCTGCGACGAGAACGGCGGACGTACCAGTTTGATAAATCGTCGATAAATGTTGCCAGATGTTTTCCTGCGCTCTGGGAATCAAAGTTTTCTAGCGCAGAATCGACGTTTCCAATCACTTGGTGAAGTTCGGAGATGATCCAACGGTCCATCATGGGTCGATTCGCGATTGGCGATGGCGAAGTAGGAAGAGTGAAGTGAGAAGCGCGCGCGTAGAGTGCGAGGAACGAAACGGTATTCCAATAAGTAAGTAACGTTTTTCGCACTACATCTGAGATCGCATCATGTCCCACACGACGGGCGCTCCACGGTGAGCCGGCAGCGAGCATGTACCAGCGGACCGCATCGGCTCCATGTTGATCCATCAATGGAATTGGCTCGAGCACATTTCCCAGGTGCTTGCTCATCTTTCGGCCATCTTTATCCAAGATATGTCCAAGGCAGAGCACGGTGCGATAAGAGGATTTATCAAATACCAGAGTTCCAATCGCCATCAATGTGTAAAACCACCCACGGGTTTGATCAATTGCTTCACAAATAAAATCGGCCGGATACGACTCATTAAATTTTTCAATTGAGCCAGGCGCATGAGGGTAACCCCATTGAGCAAATGGCATCGCACCCGAGTCATACCAGCAATCAATAACTTCACTCACACGCACCATCGTTGATGCACATTCTGCGCATTGAAAAGTTATCTCGTCGACAAATGGTCGATGTGGATTGATTGATGTGAGATCTTTTCCAGCTAACTTACTCAACTCTTTGAGGGAACTCACGCAGAGTTCATGTTTATTTTCACAACGCCAAATGGGGAGCGGTGTTCCCCAGAATCGGTTTCGCGAAACTGCCCAATCGATATTGTTCGTTAACCAATCACCATAGCGACCGGTCTTAATAGTTTCCGGATGCCAATCAGTCGCAGTGTTCTCTCGAACCAGAGCGGTTTTGATCTGCGTCGTTCGGATATACCACGATGGTTGTGCGTAATAAATAAGAACCGTATGGCATCGCCAGCAATGTGGATACGAGTGTTCATAAGGCTGATGCTTAAATAATTTTCCAGAAGTTTTGAGCGCTTTTACTAAAGGTTTATCGGCTTCTTTAAAGAAGAGACCTCCGACCAGATCCAAATCGGCTTCAAAATGGCCGTTGGGAAGGACGGGATTTACTACGGGAAGTCCGTAAGCGCGACAGACTTGTAAATCATCAGCGCCAAATGCCGGTGATTGATGAACGAGCCCGGTTCCATCTTCGACTGTGACGTAATCTGCCAACACCACAAAGTGAGAATGTGGAATTTCAACGAGATCAAATGGACGTTCATAAGTTGTCTTTTCCAGATCTTTTCCTACAACTCTTTCGATGATCTCGTGTTCCGGAGCAACTCGCCCGATTAACTCCTCTGCGACAATGACGACTTCGGACTCTTCTTCTCTCTTAATTCGCGCAACCACATACGTGACGTGTGGATTTGCGGCAACTGCAGTATTTGAAACAAGAGTCCACGGCGTAGTTGTCCAGACAAGCAGTGAGGCGTTGTGCGCCGCGAATGGTCCGGATGTTACGGGGAATCGCACATATACCGATGGGTCAGTAACCGTCTCATACCCTTGCGCTAATTCGTGATCGGATAAACCTGTTCCGCATCGCGGACAATATGGTGCAACGCGATGATCTTGAACCAGCAGCCCCTTCTTCCAAATTTCAGAGAGTGACCACCAGACACTTTCAATATATTCCGACGACATCGTCCAATACGCTTGATCAAAGTCGACCCAAAAACCCATGCGCTCGGTCATCGCTTCAAACTCTGCAACATGTCGCTGCACTGATTCGCGACACTTCTCATTAAATTCAGCAATGCCGAATTTTTCGATATCACCTTTGCCAGAGAAACCAAGTTCTTTTTCAACAGCAATCTCTACTGGTAAGCCATGACAATCCCAACCAGCATTACGAATGACATGCTTGCCTTTCATCGTGTGAAAGCGCGGAAAGACATCTTTAAATACGCGCGCTTCAATGTGATGAGTTCCAGGTTTTCCGTTAGCAGTAGGTGGGCCTTCGTAAAAAGTCCATGAATCTCCACCTGTGCGAGCGGCAACGCTGGCTTCGAAGATTTTTTTCTCACGCCAAAATTTCAAAATTTCATGTTCGGTTTTTGGAAGATCGATCTGAGGAGCAATAGCTCTAAATGGTGATGCGTTATCAGTACTCATTACCGTCTCCCTGGTTCGCAACGTCGTATTACTCGTTGGAGGGACGGTTCTTTCAAACCGCGGTACCACCCGCCTTGCGCGTCTCTCGCGCCACTTACTTATTTCGGCTCGTTCTACTCAGAGTCGGATTTCTTCGGCGACATCTCTTATCAGCCGAGGTAATCCGAGATCTTTTCTTCGAGCGGCTCTGAGGTGATTGCCTCATCGTCGCCTGTTCGAAGCCCCGATTCTAATGCATCGGGTGAGGCGGAATGGCTTTTCGTTCCCAGAGCGCATAACCTTCGCGGCTGTGCCATTGAAAAAACTTCTCAAAAAAGTAGCGAAGAAAGCGGCGAAACCTGCCGCAAAGAAATCTCCTGCTAAAAAACCAGTGACCAAAAAACCTGCCGCTAAAAAGCCCGCAGGTAAACCAGCAGCAAAAAAGGCACCAGTCAAAAAGGCACCAGCAAAAAAGGCGCCAGTTAAAAAGGCTCCAGCAAAGAAGTTGCCGGCAAAGAAAGCGCCAGTGCGCCCCATCATCAAAGCGCCAAATAAAACTGCGCTCACTTCAAGTACAGCAAAAGGTGGCGCAACCACAATCTCTGTATACAAGCCAGAGATCGAAGAACAAGCAGCAGCAGTTGTGGAAGAGAAGCGGTTATTACTCACACCACCACCACGCCCAGTAAAAACTGGAAAGAAGATTGCGCCGCTCAAACCAATTAAAGCTGCACCGGCTCCGCTGGTTGTCAAAGATTCTGAGGAGACATGGAGCGCATCGGAACTTAAAGCGATTCGATCAGAAATTGCAAAAGATCTCATTCGCCTCAAAGCCGAACTCAAGGAAGTTGAAAGTGAGATGGACGATCTCATTGCCGCGTCAGGCGTAGGTGCGGGCGATGATCAAGCGGATGCCGGAACAAAGACCTTTGAACGCGAACATGAGATGTCACTTGTTTATAACGCTCGAGATATGGTGTTACAAACTGAACGAGCGCTCGATCGAATTGATACGAAAACTTATGGTCGATGCGAAGATTGTGGAAACGCAATTGGTAAAGCTCGACTTCAAGTATTTCCTCGCGCAACCTTATGTATGGTCTGCAAGCAGAAGGAAGAGCGTCGCTGATCGCGCATCAGAAAAAAGTCCGCACGCTAATTTTTGCGTGTGCGTCAGCAGTGTTTCTTCTTGATATAGCAACAAAAAAGTGGGCAGAGAATAATCTGCAGGGAAATACTCCAATTAAAGTCATTGGAAATTTTTTGCAATTTACTTACACCACAAATTCTGGCGCGGCATTTAGTTTGGCGACTAATGCCACAGTTTTCCTTTCGAGTTTTGCATTGATCGTGGCGGCCGCCGCTATTTACTTTGCGCGAAAAATTACCTCTCGAGCGTGGGGAATAGTTGCCGGTCTTCTCCTCGGGGGAATTGCAGGCAATCTCTGGAATCGACTCTTCTCGCCGCCCGGGCGGTTAGCCGGTGAAGTCGTAGATTGGATTGAGTTACCGCATTGGCCAATCTTCAACATTGCCGATACGGCGGTGGTCTGCGCTGCCGCACTGGTTTTTCTTTTGGCCATTCTTGATAAGCCGCCATATATATCCAATAGAAATATTTCAAGTAAAAGTGATAGCGATCCCTTGTCATGATGGCCCAACGCGAAAGCAAAATAATCTCAATCCCAGAAGGTTTAGCTGGCGAGCGAATTGATAGCGCACTCTCTCGATTACTTGGCCTATCTCGCACGGTGGTCGCATCATTAATTGACTCTGATGATATTTCGCTCAATGGAAAAGTTGCTACGAAATCAGATCGAGTCAGTACTAACGATCACATTGAAGTACTTCTTCCCGAACCTGCAAGTAGTTCAACGCTTACCGCGACACCGATTGAAAATTTAGAGGTATTACATGATGACGAACATGTCATCGTTATCAATAAACCAGTTGGCGTAGCGGCTCACCCCAGTCCAGGATGGAAAGGCGCAACTGTAAGTGGTGCGCTACTTGCTGCTGGTTATACCGTTTCAACAAGTGGCGCTCCGGAACGACAAGGAATTGTCCATCGACTGGATGTTGGAACGAGTGGCTTAATGGTGGTTGCAAAAACGGAACGCGCATATACCGGTTTAAAAGATCAATTTAGATTTCGCACAGTTGCCAAGATTTATCATGCGTTAGCACAAGGGCATATGGATCCATCGTCTGGAACCATTGATGCGCCAATCGATCGTCATCCGCGTGATGATTATCGCTTTGCAGTGGTAGCCGATGGCAAACCGAGTATCACTCACTACGAGGCGTTGGAGTTTTTTCCAGCCGCAACGTTGATGAAAGTTGAATTGGAGACGGGGCGGACTCATCAAATCCGAGTGCATTTCTCGGCGCTTCGCCACCCATTGGTTGGCGACCTCACCTACGGTGCAGATCCCACGCTGGCAGCGAAAATTTCGCTGAAACGACCTTGGCTTCATGCGATGGAGTTGCGATTTTCCCACCCGATCAATGGCGAGCAATTATCGTTTCAAGTGCCTTACCCCGATGACCTCAAAACGGCGTTGGCGTTGCTCTCCGATAAGAGTCCTAGCTAGGCAGTAACCTCGCCAACCGTGAGCGGGAAGAGATCATCGGCATCGGAGAACTTTGTTCATCTCCATGTCCACACTGAATACTCGATGCTCGATGGCGCCGCGAGATTAAAGGATTTATCGGCAGAAGTAGCTCGGCAAGAGATGCCAGCGATTGCTATGACAGATCACGGCAATGTCTTTGGCGCTTTTGATTTCTATAAGCAGATGAAAAAAGCAGGCGTCAAACCAATTATTGGAATTGAAGCGTATATCGCACCAGAGAATCGGTTCGAAAAGAAAAGAGTGAAATGGGCTGAAGGTGGCGAGGATGATGTCTCGGGCGGTGGCGCATACACCCACATGACGCTTCTGGCATATAACAATATTGGGTTAGCAAATTTGTATCGACTCTCATCGTTGGCTTCGCTTGAAGGGTTTTATTACAAACCTCGAATGGATCGAGAACTACTTGCCCAATATTCAGAAGGTTTAATTGCCACAACTGGTTGTCCTGGTGGCGAGATTCAAACCCGCATTCGAATGGGTGCTTACGAGGAAGCGCGAAATGCCGCCGGTGAATTTCGAGAAATATTTGGTGCAAATAATTTCTATATTGAATTGATGGACCACAATCTTGAGATTGAACGAAGAGCGAAAGAAGATCTCCTTCGTTTAAGTAAAGATCTTGGATTGCCGTTAGTTGCGACCAACGATCTGCACTACACATTTGCCGAAGATGCCACAGCGCATGAAGCGCTGCTCTGTATCCAATCCGGATCGACATTGGCAGATCCCAAGAGATTTAAGTTTGAAAACGGTGAGTTTTACTTAAAGAGCGCTGCGCAAATGCGAGCGTTATTTTCCGAATTGCCTCAAGCCTGCGATAACACGCTCCTCATCGCAGAACGATGCGAAGTATCGCTCCGTGAAAATGAGAACCTGTTGCCGAAATTTACTGTTCCCGATGGTGAGACCGAAGTGTCGTGGTTAATTAAGAAATCTGAAGCTGGCTTACGTGATCGGTGCGGTGAAAATCCAGAACCGAAATATGTAGAACGGTTAGCGTATGAATTAGATGTTATGAGCAAAATGGGATTTGCGGGTTACTTTTTAGTTGTTGCAGACCTTGTTGCTTACGCGAGATCGCAGAACATTTGGGTTGGACCTGGTCGTGGTTCAGCAGCCGGTTCGCTCGTTTCATACAGTTTAGGAATTACTGGACTTGATCCCATTAAACATGGACTGCTCTTCGAGCGATTCCTTAACCCAGAACGTATCTCCATGCCTGATATCGATCTAGATTTCGACGAGCGCCGCCGTGGCGACATGATTCGGTACGCAACGGAAAAATATGGCGAAGATCGGGTAGCCCAGATCATTACCTATGGCACCATCAAATCGAAACAAGCAATCAAAGATTCAACTCGAGTTCTTGGTTATCCCTATGCAGCGGGCGATAAATTAACAAAAGCGTTACCACCATCAGTGATGGGTAAAGATATTTCTCTTGCCGGTGTCTTTGATATAGAAGATGAACGTTTCAGTGAGGCGAGTGAGTTCCGGACTCTTTATGAAACTGATCCCGATTCAAAACGAATTGTTGACACAGCGCGTGGCATTGAAGGTTTGAAACGACAATGGGGAGTACATGCTGCTGGTGTGATTCTCAGTAAAGAACCATTGATAGATGTCATACCAATTCATCGCCGGGAAGCAGATGGCGCGGTTATTACCCAATTTGATATGGGTGCATGTGAAGCAACCGGTTTGTTGAAGATGGATTTCCTTGGTCTACGAAATCTTTCAGTGATTGATGATTGCCTCAGAAATATCAGAATTAATTCTGGAACAAGCGTGGATTTATATGCCATCCCGCTGGATGATAAAAAGACATTTCAACTTGTAGGTAAGGGCGAAACGCTTGGCGTTTTCCAACTCGATGGCGCTCCAATGCGAGCGTTGCTCCGCTCAATGGCCCCAGATTCATTTGAAGATATCTCCGCAGTACTTGCGCTCTATCGTCCTGGCCCGATGGGAGTTAACTCGCATAACGAATATGCGGATCGAAAAAATAAACGGAAGAAAGTTGAGCCGATTCATCCAGAGTTATCGGAACCGCTGCATGAAATTTTGGGCGATACGTATGGCTTAATTGTTTATCAAGAGCAAGTAATGGCTATTGCACAAAAAGTTGCTGGCTTCTCACTCGGTCGCGCAGATTTACTTCGCAAAGCAATGGGAAAAAAGAATAAAGAAATTCTCGATAAAGAATATGTCAATTTCGAAGCCGGAATGAAAAAGAATGGGTATTCAGAGATTGCGATAAGTAAATTGTGGGAGACGTTGATTCCGTTCTCGGATTATGCATTTAATCGAGCCCACACAGCAGGGTATGGCTTAGTCTCGTATTGGACGGCATACCTCAAGGCGAATTTTCCAACCGAATATATGGCTGCGCTACTTACTAGCGTCCGTGATGACAAGGATAAAAGCGCGCAATATCTCAATGAATGTCGCCGAATGGGCATCAAAGTCTTACCTCCCGATGTCAACGAATCGTTTGCGGATTACACACCGATTCAGAACGATATTCGATTTGGCTTGGCCGCTATCCGTAACGTAGGTGAAAACGTTGTTGCTTCCATCGCAAAAAATCGCGACCAAAAAGGTCGCTACACATCTTTCTTGGATTTTCTTGCAAAGGTTGACGTCGTTGTTTGTAATAAGAAAACTATTGAATCGCTGATTAAAGCTGGTGCCTTTGATTCACTCGGCCATACTCGTAAAGGTTTAATGGCGATATATCTGGAAGCAATCGATTCGGTAATGGAAACAAAACGAGCAGAATCAATTGGACAGTTCGATTTGTTTGGTTCCATTGAAACCGCAGAAACGCAGGGAATCTCGGTAGAAATTCCAAAAGAGGAATGGGAGAAATCCCTTCTCTTAACGTATGAGCGAGAAATGCTCGGTCTCTATGTATCAGATCACCCGCTCCTTGGAGTAGAGCACGTACTCCGTGCAGCAACTGATCGTTCGATAAGCACCATTACTGATGAATCAGTTGCACATGACCAAATCGTGACCATTGCTGGGTTAATCACCACTATTCAACGGAAAGTTACGAAGCAAGGCGCGTCGTGGGCGATTGTGACCATTGAAGATTTAGAAGGGTCGATTGATGTTCGATTCTTCTCAAATACCTATTCCCAAACAGCAATGAACCTGGTTGAAGATCGAATAGTTGTCGTGCGAGGCCGAGTGGATAAACGAGAGGAAGTTGCACAAATATCTGCGCTAGAACTGACTCTGCCAGATATCAAACAAAGTCCAACGGGACCACTCATTATCAAATTAGATACCAATCGCTGTACGCCTCCGATTGTTGATCGAATGAAAGAAGTCCTCCGATCACATCCGGGTTCCCGAGAAGTGCATCTGCAATTAGTTGGCGATGCAAAGAGCACAACGCTTAAACTCGATGAGGGGTTGAAAGTGACTGCATCGCCAAGTTTGAGCGCTGATTTAAAGTCCATCCTTGGCCCAGACTGTTTAGTTTAGAATCGGGAAGTGGTTGAAACTTCCTCGCTTTTGCGCAGACTAGATTTTCGCGAGCTCAATTCCGAATATGCAGAGCGGCTACCACGCGCTTCCATAGATATAAAGAGCGCGCTTTCCATCTCAAAACGAGAAGTTCGCTTTGAACGTAGACCAAAAAATAGATGGCAGGCGCTTACTGAGAATATTGATCCAACAGTTAACTCACATTCATCATCGAACGATGTTTCGCAAGGCAAGAAAGAGGAAGAGAAGAATGGTTAAGTCACGAGAACGTCTTCACGTTATTCATGAAAAATTTCAACCATGGTTGACGCTACTTGCTCGGTTAATTCTTGGCGGTGTGATTTTGGCGGCGGGTTTATTGAAAGTAACTCACCCAGCAAAGTCAGCGATGGCGGTGCGCGCTTACGAAGTGCTGCCGATTCCGATCGCAAACTTTTTGGGATACGCCTTGCCATGGGTTGAAGTTGGAATTGCACTTCTCTTAATTATTGGAGTTGCTGTGAAACCGGGTGCATGGGCAGGTGGATTTCTCATGGTGCTCTTTATCATCGCTATTTCACAAGCCTGGGCACGCGGATTAACAATTGATTGTGGCTGCTTTGGCGGTGGTGGACAGGTTGCACAAGGTGAGACGAAATACCTCGAAGAGATTTTGCGCGATACCGGATTAACGCTACTTGCGCTCTATCTTGTGAAATTCCCGAGAGGCAGATTCGCCCTCGATCGATGAAGCACCAACCGAGAGTGGTGTGGGTATGCTTTGACGAAAATTTTCGACGAGATGTCAGGTAGACCGAAAGAAGTAGACCGAAAGAAGATGGAGTATCCACGTGATGGCTGCAAAACCAAGTAAATCCTCTGGCCAGAAAGATAACTTCACGAGAAATCTCGTTATTGGAATGGTCGCGCTGGTTGTCGCCGTCGGAGTAATTTTTAGTGTCACTGGAAATCAAACAAAGGTGTCGAGCAAAACTCC
>CAXBQM010000020.1:0-16763 GCA_963978235.1 uncultured bacterium
ACCTCACCAATCAGGAAACCGGAAGCAGCACCACGCTTTCCGTTGCTGAAATGGAGTCTGGCCGTTCCCGTAACGTTGTCTGGAATAAGCAGGAACCAGCAGCTAAACAGCCTGCTGTCGAAAGTGTTGCTGAACCAGCACCAGCACAACAAAACGAACAACAAAATATTCCTGAAAATATTTCAACTGAATATTTAAATAAAAAGGGCATAATAATTGCTGGAGGAACTAATTTAGAATACGAAAATTATGTTTCAGAAATAAGCCAAGCATTAGATTGGCCCGTAATTGTTGAACCACCACATATTTGTGTTGGTGACAATATGATTTCAAATTCGTCTGTGTCATTGCAATCTAAAAATCAGGAATTAAAACCAGAAGTAGTTTTAACAATTGGTCGTACTGGATTATCTAGGCAAGTTAATCAATTAATTAAGGAAACTAAAGTCGTTTTATCTTGTGCTGTACCAAGTGTAATTACAAATTCGTTAGCAAAACAAAAAATAGGTGGCTTATTTAAAATTCCAGCTAAACAAAATAATACAGAGTGGAAAAATTCTTGGATAAACCATGGAAAAATGGTTTTTGAGAAAATTCAAAAAATGTTAAGTAGTTTTTCTCCAATTTCAAGTCTTCACGTTGTCGATTTATTAATAAGAAAACTACCAATAGATTCACATATTCATCTTTCTTCAAGTTTTGCTGCGAGAGATTTTGATCTTTTGATCTCAAATGAATATCAATCTCCATTTTCAAATGGCAAAGTTAGTGTGTCCATGAACAGAGGAGTAAATGGAATTGATGGAGTTGTATCAACTGCAATTGGGGCTGCATTGGTAAATAAAAAATCGACTTTTGCATTCTTAGGAGATATTGCAACTATTCATGATTTAAATAGTTTTGTGATTCCAAAATTAGAAAAAATACCTAACATTACTTTTATAATTTGCGATAACAATGGTGGCGGAATATTTTCGACGCTTCCGCAACGAGGAGTAAGTGGTTTTGAGAAAGTATTTGGCACTCCACATAATCTTGATATTGCCAAGATTGCGACAAGCTATGGGATATCAAGTACCGTTATTAAGACGTCGTCTGATCTTCGTCATGAAATATCTCATCACTCCAATGGCATACGAATTGTTGTCGCAAAGATGCCCAATCGCGAGAGCAATGCTGATTCAATTGCCGCCGTCTACAAGAAATATGCGGAGTTAGTGGCCCTCTAGCGCGCGGCGCATTGGAAGTAGTTTTGCTTGGCTTTCTGCATATTCACTCTGTGGGTCTGATTCACTGACAATTCCACAACCAGCAAAGAGTCGAATTGATTGATGCGAGGTGTTGATCTGTCCGCATCGGAGGGCTATGCCAAGCTCGCCATCACCGCGAGCGTCAATCCAGCCTATGGGGCCGGCGTATCTTCCTCGAGAGATTCCTTCAATGTCATTAATTAACTTCTTTGCCGATGGAGTAGGTGTGCCACAGACTGCTGCTGATGGATGAAGTCGTTTCACTAATTCGAAAATATCTGCCGGGCTTGCTGAATCAATTAATACTCCAGTGACATCTGTTGCTAAATGCATAACGTTTGCTAAATGCAGAACAAATGGTGATTCTGGAACGTTTGTTGAAGAACAGAGTGGAGCGAGAACATCACCGACAGAACGAACAGCGTATTCATGCTCTTCCAAATCTTTTGATGATCGCGCTAATGAAGCAGCAAGCGCCAAATCTTTTTCATCGTCGCCAGTTTTACGAATAGTTCCAGCAAGTATTCGAGATGTGACCAGAGATTTAGAGAGGCGAACGAGAAGTTCTGGTGTTGCACCAATTAATCCGGCGTGTGAAAAGACCCAGGTCGAGGGATATTCATCTGCAAGGTTTCGGAGAATTCGGCGAACATTTAATGGTGTGTCAGTAGCGCAATCAATAAATCGTGCGAGAACTACTTTCTCGACCTCATTTGATTTGATTGCTGAAATAGCAGTGGCAACGCGAGATCTCCATTCATCACCATTGCTGCCACTCCATTGAAGAGTGAGTGGCTCATTAAGATTGGGTTGGGAAGTAATTTCTGGTTGCTTATCGCCGATCCAGGTAATCCATGATTTACCGTTTTTTTGCCCAATTAATACTTGCGGAATTATGAGAACAGACTCTTCAGTCTCTGAAAATGAGAACGAAGTAAAGAGGATAGGACCAGTACCACTGCCATGCACATTGTTGTGAATATCAAGTTGCTGAACTTCATTTCGCCACCATTCACGGGCTTTTTCGAAGCGATCTGAACCAGTAAGTGTGAACCGTTTGTATTCACCGAAGCCGATAAGTCCTTCGTTATTGCGAACCCATGATGTTGCAGGAAGGTCATTAATTGCGATGTCGAGAAGTGGCGGATGTTCGCCAAGAATCTCGGTAGTTATTCGCATCTCACCCTCTTAAACGGTATGGAAACTCTTCTAATTTGTGACATCAGCGTACTACCGCAAAGATAGGAGCGTGAACTCGGAGAACAATCGCGCTGATCTCAATAAGAAGCCAGAAGAAGTGTCGGCGATGTTTGATGCAGTTGCGCGACGTTATGACATCGCTAATGACATTTTAAGTTTGGGACAGACGAAGCGTTGGCGTAAGAGAGTAACGAAACTTATTGCACCGAGCGTTGGAATGAGAATTCTAGATTTGGCGGCAGGTACTGGTTCTTCAAGTGAACCACTTGCAAAAAAGGGTGCTGCCGTTACTGCGTTAGATTTTTCGGAAGGAATGTTGGCGGCAGGTCGAAAAAAGCGTTCCTATATTGATTTTGTTCATGGCGACGCTCTTGCTCTGCCATTTGAGGATAACTATTTTGATGTCACAACAATTTCCTTTGGTTTACGCAATACTCAAGATTATGAAAAAGCTTTAGTGGAAGCACTCAGAGTTACGAAACCCGGCGGACGAATGTTCGTAGTCGAATTCTCACAGCCAACGTTTGGACCATTTCGCTATATCTATATGAATTACTTGATGAAAGCGTTACCGGCGATAGCGCGTCGAACCACATCAAATCCAGAGGCCTATATCTATCTCGCGGAATCGATTCGTGCCTGGCCAAATCAGGAGGAGCTTTCATCGAAAATGAGCGGTAGCGGGTGGCGTGATGTCCACTATGTGAATATGACGGGCGGAGTTGTCGCAGTTCACATTGGGACCAAAGCCCGTTAATTTTCCATATATTTAAGGCTCACCTAAGATTCGAACGTGTCGGAATACCTCCCAATCCTCGTTATCGGAGCAATTGGCTTTGGTTTTGCTGCATTCTCTGTCGTCGCTGCAGCCCTGACTGGACCTAAGCGCTACAACCGCGCGAAAGCTGCTGCATATGAATGCGGAATCGAACCAAGTCCGCAAGCAGTTGGTGGCGGTCGTTTCCCCGTGAAGTACTTCTTAACAGCGATGCTCTTTATTATTTTCGATATTGAAATAGTTTTCTTATATCCATGGGCTGTGACATTTGATCAACTCGGACTGTTTGGATTAGTTGAAATGTTGCTCTTTATGGGAACCGTATTTGTTGCGTACGCGTATGTGTGGCGTCGCGGCGGACTTGAGTGGGATTAATACGTGGGCTTAGAAGAGAAATTACCGAGCGGCTTTCTTCTCACAACAGTTGAGAAACTTGCTGGCTATATTCGTAAGAATTCACTCTGGCCAGCAACATTTGGATTGGCTTGCTGCGCGATTGAAATGATGGCAGTGACAACTGCGCGCCATGATCTCTCTCGATTCGGTATGGAAGTTTTTCGTGGTTCACCACGACAAGCAGATTTGATGATTGTTGCTGGTCGAGTTTCAAACAAAATGGCTCCGGTTCTTCGACAGGTGTATGACCAAATGTCAGAGCCAAAATGGGTATTAGCGATGGGCGCGTGTGCATCATCGGGCGGTATGTTTAATAACTACGCCATTGTGCAAGGCGTTGACCATATTGTTCCAGTAGATATTTATTTACCAGGTTGTCCACCACGTCCAGAAATGTTGATGGATGCAATTATCAAATTGCATGAATCAATTAAGGATGCAAAGTTAGGTGTTAATCGCGAGAAAATTATTCGTGAAGTTGAAGCGGCCGCGCTTTCTGCTAAGCCCACCCATCAAATTCCAGTATTTGGAGCCAATTAATGGAACAACGCGGCTCATTTGGAGTTAAAGGAACTGGCGATACGTCTGGCTATGGCGGACTTGTTCGAACCAAAGTAAATCCCGGTTCATCAGAACGGCCATATGGTTCTTATTTTGATGATGTTGCAGATGAATTAGAGCGCGCATTTCCGCAATTTAATCAAGCGATCGAAAGAGTGGTTGTCGATCGAGGCGAGCTCACTCTTTTCATTAAAAAAGATCATCTCTTTGCAACTGCAAAAGCGTTACGTGATGTTGATTCACTTCGATTTGAAATGTGCCTCTCTGTCAGCGGAGCGCATTATCCAGATGAAAAAGATCGTGAACTTCATGTTGTGTATCACTTGCTTTCCATGACTCACAATCGACGAATTCGACTTGAAGTCGCACTGCCAGATTCACACCCGCATGTTCAATCGCTGGTTGAAGTATGGGGCGGAACAAATTGGCATGAGCGCGAAACGTGGGACATGTTTGGAATTATTTTTGATGGCCATCCTGCTTTAACAAGAATTTTGATGCCAGATGATTGGCAAGGTCATCCGCAACGAAAAGATTATCCACTTGGTGGTATTCCAGTTGAATATCACGGTGCAACAACTCCGCCACCAGAAGAGCGGAGGAGTTACCGATGACATTCGATCCATACGCATCTACTCGTGAAACTACAGAAGGAACTGTGTATTCGGTTACCGGCGGTGACTGGGATTCCATGGTTACTGAAATTGGTAAAACAAAAGAAGAGCGCGTTGTCGTCAATATGGGGCCACAACATCCTTCAACACATGGCGTGCTTCGATTAATTCTCGAACTTGAAGGTGAAACCGTCACTGAAGCGCGAGCAGGTATTGGCTTCCTTCATACCGGTATTGAAAAGAACTGCGAATATCGCACCTGGACACAAGGCGTCACCTTCGTGACACGAATGGATTACCTCTCACCAATTTTTAACGAGACGGCTTACTGCCTTGCTGTAGAAAAATTGTTGGGAATTACTAATGACATTCCAGAACGCGCATCAGTAATTCGCGTCATGATGATGGAACTCAATCGAATTTCATCCCATATGGTTGCGTTAGGTACTGGAGCGTTGGAACTCGGTGCACTTACTCCAGTGTTCTTTGCATTCCGAGATCGAGAACGAGTTCTCGATATTTTCGAATCCGCATCTGGTCTTCGTATGAACATGGCATATATCCGCCCAGGTGGCGTGCAACAAGATTTGCCAGCAGGTTCAGTCGAGCGAATCCGTAACGATGTCAAAGAGATGCGTAAGTCTTTCAAAGATAACGCAACGCTTTTAGTTGGAAACAGTATTTGGATGAAGCGAATGAAAGATGTTGGCTACTTAGATCTTGCCGGTTGCACAACGCTTGGCATTACTGGCCCAATTCTTCGCGCAACTGGCATGCCATGGGATCTCCGTAAAACTCAGCCTTATTGCGGTTACGAAAATTATAATTTTGATGTCATTACAAATGACTCTGCTGATTCATACGGACGATTCCTTGTTCGCGTAGAAGAGCTAGAGCAATCGCTACGAATAATTGAACAATGTTGTGACAAATTAGATGCACTCGATGGTGCACCAGTAATGGTTGCTGATAAGAAAATTGCCTGGCCAGCGCAACTTGCACTTGGCGCAGATGGTCTTGGAAATTCACTCAACCATATCCGCGAAATTATGGGCACCTCAATGGAAGCGCTAATCCATCACTTTAAGCTCGTTACCGAAGGTTTCCGAGTTCCGGCTGGTCAGGTATATGCCGCTGTTGAATCACCTCGCGGTGAACTCGGCGCACATGTTGTATCAGATGGCGGAACACATCCTTATCGAGTGCACTTCCGCGATCCATCTTTTAATAATCTCCAATCAACTGCAGCGATGTGTGAAGGCGGACAAGTTGCTGACGTGATTGCCTCGGTTGCATCAATTGATCCAGTGATGGGTGGTGTTGATCGCTAATGCCATTCACTCAAGAAGATAACGCGTTGATGGATTCCATCATTGCTCGTTATCCACGTTCGCGTTCTGCAATCATGCCATTACTTCATTTGGCACAAGCGCGAGATGGTTATGTCACCAATGATTCCATCAACACCATTGCTGCGAAATTAAACCTTGAAGCTGCAGAAGTTACTGCGGTATCAACGTTCTACACTCAATATAAATCTGCACCGGTTGGCGAGTATCACGTTGGTGTCTGCATCAACACGCTCTGCGCAGTAATGGGTGGCGATGCAATTTATGAAGCAGTCGCAGAACATTTAGGAATTGGAAATGGCGAAACAACTACGGATGGGAAAGTTTCGTTAGAGCGAATTGAATGCAATGCGGCTTGTGATTATGCACCTGTAGTGATGGCGAATTGGGAGTTCTATGACAACCAGACTCCACAATCTGCAAAAGAATTAGTCGACAGCATGCGAAGTGGAAATCCGATTCCACCAACTCGTGGTCCAAAAAAACTTCCTACCTGGAAAGAAAATTCAGCAGTGCTAGCAGGAATAAATGACGGCCGAGCCGGCGAAGGCGTTAATGCTGGTCCTGCAACGCTCTTGGGAATTAATGCCAAGAAAGAAGGTAAGTAATGTCGAAAATTACGCCCGTTCTTTCGGCCGCATGGGATCAATCTGATTCATTTACCATCGAGGCTTACAAGCGCAATGGTGGCTATCAAGCTCTCGCAAAAGCGCTTGATATGAAAGCTGATGACGTAATTAATATTGTTAAAGAATCAGGACTACGTGGTCGTGGTGGTGCTGGTTTCCCAACGGGAACAAAATGGTCATTTATTCCACAAGGCGATAACAAAGAACATTATTTCGTTGTAAACGCGGATGAATCAGAACCAGGCACATGCAAGGACATGCCACTTCTTCTTGCCAACCCACATTCGTTAGTTGAAGGAATCATTATTGGTTCATATGCAATTCGAGCTAACCATGCGTTTATTTATCTGCGCGGTGAAGTAACGCATGTGTATCGCCGAGTGTTACAAGCGGTCGAAGATGCTTATAAAGCTGGCTATCTTGGAAAAAATATTTTAGGAAAAGGTTTTGATTTGGAGTTAACACTTCACGCAGGTGCCGGTGCGTATATCTGCGGTGAAGAGACCGCCTTGCTTGATTCACTTGAAGGATTCCGTGGCCAACCACGACTTCGTCCACCGTTCCCTGCGATTGCTGGTCTCTATGCCCGACCAACCGTCGTCAATAACGTTGAATCAGTTGCATCAGTTCCATCAATCATTGCCAATGGTGCGCAATGGTTTGCATCGATGGGTACGGAAAAATCTAAGGGTTATACGCTCTATTCACTTTCTGGTCACGTAAATAAACCTGGCCAAGTAGAAGCGCCATTAGGAATTACGCTCCGAGAATTGCTTGAACTTGCTGGTGGAATTCGAACCGGCCACCGGTTGAAATTCTGGACACCTGGCGGTTCATCAACACCAATGTTTACGGATGCACATCTTGATATTCCGCTTGATTATGAGGGTGTTGGCGCAGCGGGCTCAATGTTGGGCACCAAAGCACTTCAGATTTTTGATGAAACTACTTGCGTCGTGCGCGCAACGCTTCGTTGGACTGAGTTCTATAAACATGAGTCATGTGGAAAGTGCACGCCATGTCGCGAAGGAACATGGTGGTTAGTGCAGATTCTTAAAGATCTTGAACATGGCAAGGGAACTCCAGCTGATCTCGATAAGTTACTTGATCTCTGCGAAAACATTGCCGGTCGATCATTCTGTGCACTCGCAGATGGCGCTGCATCACCGATTATTTCTTCAATCAAATATTTCCGTGATGAGTACATCCAACATTTAGAGAATAAGGGCTGCCCGTTTGATCCAGTTGCTTCCACACTTTTTGCAACAGCAGGAGGTGTGAAATGACAACCGAAACTGATGTAGCAGTTGAAATGATTACTGTAACTATCGATGGTTTTGATGTATCAGTTCCTAAGGGAACACTCGTCATTCGCGCTGCAGAGAAACTTGGTATTCAAATTCCTCGTTTCTGTGACCACCCATTACTCGATCCAGTTGGCGCATGTCGTCAATGTTTGGTTGACATTGAAATCAACGGTCGAAAATTTCCCAAGCCACAAGCTTCCTGCACCATTCCAGTTGAACCAGGAATGATTGTTAATACTCAACTCACTTCTGCTGTTGCAGATAAAGCGCAAAAAGGAATTATGGAATTCCTTTTAATTAACCACCCACTTGATTGTCCAGTATGCGATAAAGGCGGCGAGTGCCCACTTCAAAATCAGGCGATGAGCAATGGTCGTCCAGAATCGCGATTTGATGGATACAAACGAACATTTGAAAAACCAATCAACATCTCTGCGCAAGTTCTCCTTGATCGTGAGCGATGTGTTCTCTGCGCTCGCTGCACCCGTTTCTCTGATCAAATCGCTGGCGATCCATTCATTACTCTCAATGAACGAGGCGCTCTTCAACAAGTAGGAATTTATGAAGAGAAACCATTTGATTCTTACTTCTCGGGAAACACGGTTCAGATTTGCCCGGTCGGTGCACTTACGGGTGCAACGTACCGATTCCGCGCTCGACCATTTGATTTGGTTTCTACGCCTTCTGCTTGTGAACACTGTGCATCGGGGTGCGACATGCGAACCGATGTACGTCGTGGCAAGACGCTTCGTCGACTGGCCGGCGATGATGCACAAGTAAATAATGAATGGAACTGCGATAAAGGTCGTTGGGCATTTAAATATATTTCTCAATCAGATCGAATTACTACGCCACTTGTTCGAGATGCGCAAGGCGTTCTGCGTGAAGCATCATGGCCAGAAGCACTTGCTGTGGCAGCTGCTGGATTAAGTGTTAATCGCGCAGCAGTACTTGTTGGTGGTCGCGCAACCGCAGAAGATGCGTATGGTTATTCAAAGTTTGCACGAGTTGCTCTCAAAACCAACGATATTGATTTCCGAGCTCGACCACATTCAGAAGAAGAGCGATCATTTCTTTCATCAGTAGTTGTAGGAAGTTCGGTTACTTATAGCGCAATCGATAAAGCAGATCATGTTGTGTTACTTGGGTTTGAGGCGGAAGAAGAATCTCCAATTGTTTTCTTGAGGCTTTTTAAACAAGTGCGCAAACGAGGTATGAAAGTTACTGCTGTTGCGCCATTTACAACACGCGCTAATCAAAAACTTAAAGCTCACGTCATCAAAACAACTGCTGGCAATGAGGCGAACGAGATCATCAATATCGCAGGATTGACCAATAAATCAGTGATTTTGGTAGGCGAGCGGTTAGCTGAATCGCAAGGTGCGCTCTCGGCCGCAATGAAAATTGCGCAATCGTCTGGCGCGCACTTGGCATGGATTCCACGTCGAGCCGGAGAACGTGGCGCACTCGAAGCTGGTGCGATTGGAACACTTTTACCTGGTGGTCGTCCGGTTACAGATTCAGCAGCGCGAGTTGATATTCAAAGCGCATGGGGAGTCTCATCACTTCCAACAACAGTTGGCCACTCCACATCAGAAATTCTCGATGCGTTACATACTGGCGACATCGATTCCTTACTTATTGGTGGTGTAGATCCACTTGATATTTCGCGCGATGCAGCCAAAGGTCTTGAGAAAGCATTTGTTGTTTCACTGGAAATTCGTAAATCACAAATTACAGAATTGGCAAATGTTGTTCTTCCTGTTGCTGCAGTTGCTGAGAAGAGCGGCACATTTATTAATTGGGAAGGCCGTGCTCGCTCCTTTGAAGCTGCCATCGACGCACCGAATCTTCGAAGCGATGTTCGTATTCTCTCCATGCTTGCAGATGAGATGGGAACTCCAATCAATCTCCCAACAGTTGAGGCTGCGGCTCGAGAAATGAATTCACTCGGAGTATGGGATGGTGCGCGAGTAACTTTCACGCCAGCAAATGCCGGAAGTATCTCTGGCGAAACAATTCTCTCTTCGTGGCGCTTACTCCTCGACGCTGGCTCACTCCAAGATGGTGAAGTTAATTTGGCGAAGACGGCTCATCCATCTGTTGCAGTGATATCAGCAGATCGCGCTGGAAAACTTGGCGTTACACATGGTGATCAAGTGACAATCTCTTCCAAGGTTGGAGCTATTACCTTGCCGGTAGAAATTGCTGATATTGATAGTAAAACAGTCTGGATTCCTCGTAATTCACAGTCTTCTCGCGCCATTGCACTACTTGGTGCAGCGAGTGGCATTGAAGTATCGGTGGTGAAAGCATGAATAACGCGCCATTAACTAACGCAGAATTAATCGCTAACGATCCAGGCGGAATCATCGCGCTTAAGGGTGTATTGATTTTTGCTGCATGTGTAGTCCTCACGATTCTTGCTATTTGGGGCGAACGACGCATCGTCGCATTTATGCAAGTTCGCAAAGGACCTAATCGCGTCGGTCCATTTGGAATTTTGCAAGGACTCGTTGACGGCGTAAAGATTGCTTTGAAGGAAGATTTAATTCCAGCAGCTGCAGATCGCGTTGTTTTTATTATTGCGCCAATTATTAGCGCAACGACATGTTTCATGGCATTTGCAGTCTTTCCAATGTCAGGAAAAGTAAATCTCTTTGGCCACGAGACTGCGATGCAATTAACAGATCTTCCGGTTGGCGTTCTCTATGTTTTATCGATTGCCTCTGTCGGCGTGTATGGAATTGTGCTTGCAGGTTGGTCTTCAGGTTCGACATATCCACTTCTCGGTGGTCTTCGATCCAGTGCGCAAGTAATTTCCTATGAAGTTGCCATGGGTCTTTCTCTTGTGGCGGTATTTATTTACTCGGGTTCAATGTCAACATCAGCAATCGTTGATGCCCAAAATAAGTGGTGGAATGCAGTCGTACTCTTTCCATCATTTGTCATTTACTTAATTTCAATGGTTGGTGAAACGAATCGTGCGCCATTTGATTTAGCTGAAGCAGAAGGTGAACTTGTAGGTGGATTCCACACTGAGTACTCATCGCTAAAGTTTGCGCTCTTCTTCCTTGCTGAGTACATCAATATTCTTGGCGTTTCATCGCTTGCAACCACACTTTTCCTTGGTGGCTATCACGCATTCCCAGGACTTGGATTCACCGAAAGCTGGCTCGGTGGTTGGATGACGCTGATTTGGTTCTTAGTAAAAGTACTTCTTCTCTTCTTCATCTTCGTATGGCTTCGTGGCACTTTGCCTCGAATGCGTTATGACCAATTTATGAAACTCGGATGGAAAGTTCTTATCCCTGTTTCATTGGCGTGGATCATGGTTGTCTCAACACTTCGCGTCATGTCACAACAAGGAACATCGCGAATGGTTGTGTATGCATTTACTGCTGGCATTGTTGTATTAGTCCTTGTTGCCTCATCGCTCTATGATCGATCGAAACGCTTAGCCGAAGAAAAGCTCCACGATATTGGCGAAGTTCCCGCACCATCGTTCCCAGTTCCATCTCTGCCTGAGCAATCAGCGCAGACAACGTTGCGAGGAGAGATCAATGGCTAACGTTGAAAGTTCATTCTTCAAACAACTACAAGGTTTCTGGGTAACTTTCCGAACGATGTTCCAAAAAGACATCACGATTCAATATCCGGAAGAGCCAGCAAAGATTGAACCGCGTTTCCATGGTCGCCATCAACTCAATCGCCATCCTGATGGTTTAGAAAAATGTATTGGGTGCGAACTCTGTGCCTGGGCATGTCCAGCGGATGCAATTTATGTAGAAGGTGCAAACAACACTGAAGCAGAGCGATATTCACCTGGTGAGCGTTACGGCAAGGTGTATCAGATTAATTATCTTCGCTGTATTTTTTGTGGACTTTGTATTGAAGCCTGCCCAACACGTGCGCTCACAATGACTAATGAATTTGAGTTAGCAGATAATGATCGTGGCAAATTAATTTTCCAAAAAGAAGATCTCCTTGCACCGCTTCGCCAAGGAATGCTGCAACCGCCACATCCAATGGCTCCTGGCGCTGATGATGGCTCGTACTATCGCGGCGAAGTGAAGGGAGCGAATTAATGGAGAGTGCGCTTTTTCATGTTCTCGCACCGCTCGCCGTTATCTCTGCGCTTGGCATGCTCTTTGTAAAGAAAGCAGTTCATTCCGCGCTGCTCTTGGCGTGGGTGATGATTTCACTCGCCATTTTCTACATCTCGTTAGGCGCACCATTCCTTGGAATCGTTCAGGTAGTTGTCTATACCGGCGCGGTGATGATGCTCTTCCTCTTTATTTTGATGTTAGTTGGTGTGGAATCATCAGATTCGATTAAAGAGAACCTTGCGGGACTTCGTGTCTCTGCAATTCTTGCGGCGTTGGGTATTGGAACACTATTCGTACTTTTAATTGGAAAAGCAACACTTGGTTTTGTGCCTGCTGGAATGGCGTCAGCGAATGCAAATGGCAATGTTGAAGGAATCGCTGAGATTCTCTTTACTCAATATGTTTGGGCTTTTGAAGTTGTTTCCGCACTTCTCATCACTGCTGCACTAGGAGCGATGGTGCTTGCGCATTCACAGAAGAGCGCAGGTGCAAGTGTTTCGCAACGAGCGCTTGCCACACTTCGATTCCGCGGTAGCTCACTTGCAACTACAGCCGGACTTCCAAACACCGGTGTATTTGCACGACACAATGCAGTCGATGTTCCAGCGCTATTGCCCGATGGCACACCAGCGCCGTTGTCGATTTCGGGAGTTTTGCAAGCTCGTGGCGATATTCAAGATGATCGGAAATACGCGCTAGGAACATTCCCTCAGATTGAACCCACCGATAAGAAGTCGGGGGATGAGTAATGAATCCAATGAATTACATTTATCTCTCTGCAATTCTTTTCACTATCGGTGCAATTGGCGTTGTTATTCGCCGAAATGCAATCGTTGTTTTTATGTGCATTGAATTGATGCTTAATGCCGCGAATTTAGCCTTCGTTACTTTTGCCAATATTCATGGCAATCTTGATGGCCAAGTCGTCGCTTTCTTCACCATGGTTGTGGCTGCTTGCGAAGTAGTGGTCGGACTCGCAATCATCGTCACGATTTATCGCTCCCGTCGATCTGCATCAGTTGATGATGCAAGTTTGTTGAAACGCTAATGACATCATCACTTCTGGTTTATCTCATCGCAATTCCACTTGCATCATCAGCGCTTCTGATGCTGCTTGGTCGTAAAGCCGACAAATGGGGTCATGTGCTTGGCACCCTCGCATCGGCTTCATCTTTCGCACTTGGCGCTTCACTCTTTTTCCAGATGTTAGGACGACCGGCTGAAGAGCGAGCAGTGACACAGAAAATTTTTGAATGGATTCATGTGGGATCGTTCCAAGTTGATGCAGGTCTTTTGCTTGATCAACTTTCCGTGAGCTTTGTTCTACTTATTACCGGCGTTGGAACGTTGATACATATCTATTCCATCGCCTACATGTCGCACGATCATGACCGTCGACGATTCTTCGCATTCCTCAATCTCTTTATTGCCGCAATGTTGCTCTTAGTTCTTGGCGACTCTTACCTCAACCTTTATGTTGGTTGGGAAGGAGTTGGTCTTGCTTCTTACCTGCTAATTGGTTTCTGGAATCAAAAGCCAGAGTACGCAACTGCTGCAAAGAAAGCATTCGTAGCCAATCGCGTCGGTGATCTTGGGTTATCTCTTGCAATCATGATCGCTTTTGCGACGATGGGAACGGTAACTTTTGCCGGCGTCAAAGAACATGCACCACACGTCTCAACAAGTGCGTTGACGGCAATGGGAATTATGTTGCTCCTTGCCGCCACCGGAAAATCAGCGCAATTTCCACTTCAATCCTGGCTAGGCGATGCAATGGCCGGTCCAACTCCGGTCTCCGCTCTCATTCACGCGGCAACAATGGTGACAGCAGGCGTTTATCTCATTACTCGTTCCAATTTTGTCTTTGATAACGCACCGACTGCCCAGTTACTTGTGGTGATAGTTGGTGCAATAACACTTCTCTTTGGTGCATTAATCGGTACTGCTAAAGATGATATTAAGAAAGCTTTAGCTGCTTCAACAATGTCACAGATTGGTTACATGATTCTTGCCTCAGGCCTTGGACCTGTTGGATATGCCTTCGCAATCATGCACTTGTTGACACATGGCTTCTTCAAAGCAGGCATGTTCTTAGGTGCTGGTTCGGTCATGCACGGTATGAACGATGAAGTAAATATGCGACGTTATGGCGGATTAGGTAAGTACATGCCAATCACTGCAATTACTTTCGGTCTTGGTTATCTTGCAATTATTGGAGTACCGCCATTTGCCGGTTTCTATTCGAAAGACAAAATAATTGAAACGGCGTTTAACGCTGGTGGAACTCGCGGATGGATTATTGGAATTGCGGCATTACTCGGTGCACTTATTACCTCGTTCTACATGACCCGCGTCATCATGATGACATTTGTTGGAAATAAGCGATGGAGCGAACATGCGCATCCACATGAATCGCCATTCTTAATGTGGGGACCAATGGCTCTTTTAGCAATCGGATCAGTTGCATCAGGTTTTATTCTCTCGTCCGGAAATCGTTTTGTAACGTGGCTCGAACCAGTTGTGAACTCCGGCCATCATGAGCATGAAGAACTTCTCCAACCAGTTGTGGTGACATCACTTGCGCTAGCCGCAGTTGTAATTGGTGTTTCAATTGCAATTTTGAAATATCGAGCAGTGCCAGCGATTGCGCCAGAAGAAGTTTCAGTCTTGACCAAAATTGCTCGCCGCGATCTCCTTCAAGATGATGTCAATGAAGCGCTATTAATGCGCCCAGGACAGCGTCTGACAAACTTCCTTGTTCGATTTGATTATGGCGCAATTGATGGCTTAGTTCGTTCGGTGGGACGTACCGTCACAAGCGCTTCCCGAGAAATGCGGCTAACTCAAACTGGTTATGTCCGAAGCTACGCGTTCTGGATTGTTCTCGGCGCGCTCGCGCTCCTTCTCTCAATCTTTGTGGTGACGCTATGACGCTAACAATTATCGGAGCGCTGCCGTTACTTGGCGCACTTCTTATTGGCACAGTAAAGAAAGAACAAAAAACTGCCATTAAGCAGATGGCGCTTCTTACATCAATCCTCACTGCGGTTGCATTCGCAATAACCGCAATGCGATTTGAAGTGGATCGACCTGGATTCCAATTTGTTGAGTCACATTCATGGCTACCAACATTTGGAATTAACTACGCTCTTGGTCTTGATGGAATTTCACTCATTTTGATTTTGATGTCGGTATTACTTGTTCCGGTCGTAATCGTCGCTGGTTGGCACGAATCAGAAGGCGGCCGCTGGAGCGCAAAGACTTTCTACATACTGATTCTCGTTCTTGAAACAATGATGATTGGTGTATTTGCGGCGACCGATGTATTCCTCTTCTATGTTTTCTTTGAAGCGATGTTGATTCCGGTCTACTTCCTCATTGGTGGATACGGAGTCGGAGAGCGTTCGCAAGCCGCAATAAAATTCTTGCTGTACTCACTATTTGGTGGTTTATTGATGCTCGCATCAATCATCGGGATTTATGTAATTTCCGGAAACCAAATCGGCCATACATTTGATATCGATAAATTAGCGACACTTCAGATTGATTCCCTAACGCAGAACTTCCTCTTCCTTGGATTCTTTATTGCCTTTGCAATCAAGGCACCACTGTGGCCACTTCACACCTGGCTACCAGATGCTGCGAAATCAGCTACGCCAGGAACCTCAGTTTTGTTGCTTGGCGTGCTCGATAAGGTCGGTACCTTTGGAATGATTCGTTATTGCATCAAGCTTTTCCCTGATGCATCAAAGACATTTACGCCGGCGATTATTACGCTGGCAGTGATCTCAATTCTCTATGGTGCGTTTCTAGCAATTGGCCAAAAAGATATTAAAGGTCTCATTGCCTTCACATCTATTTCCCACTTCGGGTTTATCACGCTGGGAATTTTTGCGATGACAACCCAAGGAAATTCTGGCGCTACCTTGTATATGTTCAATCACGGGTTCTCAACCGCGGCGCTCTTTATTCTTGCTGGATTCATGATGCGTCGCCGTAATTCTTCAACAATTGCTGATTTCGGTGGGTTGCAACGTGTGACTCCGATACTTGCGTGGACTTTCTTTATCGCAGGACTTTCATCGTTAGCACTGCCAGGACTTTCTTCTTTCGTATCGGAATTCTTGGTTCTAGTTGGTACATATACGCGATATCCGGTAGCAGCGATTCTCGGAACATTCGGAATTATCCTCGCTGCACTTTATATTCTCATTCCAGTTCAAAAAGCGTTGCATGGTCCAATTACTTCCGGCAATGAATCTCTACCAGATTTAACTCGACGCGAGAAAATTGCGATTGCACCGGTCATAGCAATAATCATCGCACTTGGTTTTTATCCAAAACCTGCACTTGATCTCATTAATCCAACTTCAGTGACAACAATTACTGATGCTGGCTTTAGTGATCCTGCTCCAACCGGAGGCAAATAATGTCTGCACCAACACTTAATTATTCGCTGC
The DNA here is from genome assembly GCA_963978235.1 of uncultured bacterium. Taxonomy (GTDB): domain Bacteria; phylum Actinomycetota; class Actinomycetes; order Nanopelagicales; family Nanopelagicaceae; genus UBA7398. The sequence goes on from CAXBQM010000020.1 coordinate 16,654, forward strand.
TAGCCCCAATCCTGGTCATTCTTGGTGGCGCAGTTATTGGTGTTTTGATAGAAGCTTTTGCAAAATCCTCGTCACGTGCAGCGCTTCAAAAAACCGTTGCATTTGGCTCA
>CAXBQM010000021.1:0-16088 GCA_963978235.1 uncultured bacterium
TGATTGGACTTTCTTTTTTTGGAATTGGTGAAGCATTTCTTGTGCAATCCATGTTGGGCAATTCACCGTGGACAGTGTTAGCACAAGGCGTATCGATTAAAACGTCGTTACCACTGGGATTAGTGACGGGAATGATCAGCGTTGTTGTCTTGCTTCTCTGGATTCCATTAAGAGAAAGACCAGGACTTGGCACGATCAGCAATATCATCGTCATACCAATCTCACTTCAGATCGCAATCACGGTTTTACCTGAAACTGATTCGACAATTCTCGGTTTGGTCTTCGCTCTTCTTGGAGTCGCAACAATTGGAATGGGATCGGCGCTCTATATTTCCTGCCTCCTTGGCCCAGGTCCGCGCGATGGTTTGATGACCGCGTTACATCATCGAACCGGTATTCGGGTCGGCCGAGTTCGATTGTGTATTGAAGCGGTGGTTTTTCTCATTGGGTGGGCGCTCGGTGGACGGATTGGCGTTGGCACTGCGCTCTTTGCGCTCCTGATTGGCCAATCAATAGCGATCTCCTTCGGAGTGGTTTCCCGACTTACCTCTCGGTAACACCTACCGTTAGGGACTTCCCCCGGTTTGTGGACCGCTTCCGCACGGGGTCGCAAACACCCCCGATACCAAAACAGAGGGGTAGGTCATGCTCGATAGTTATTTCAAAATCTCGCAACGTGGCTCAACCGTTGCGCAAGAAGTCCGTGGTGGCGTTGTCACCTTCTTCACGATGGCATACATCGTGGCGCTCAATCCATTGATCATTGGATTGGCAAAAGATGGCGATGGCAAATTCCTTGGAGGTGGCGATGCTCCTAATCTTGCATTAGTAGCAGCTGCAACCGCACTTGTCGCCGGAGTCATGTCAATTCTTATGGGCGTAGTGGCAAATTTCCCACTCGCACTTGCAACTGGTTTAGGACTCAACACATTCGTTGCAGTGGGTATTGCATCGCGAATGACATGGGCAGATGCAATGGGCCTTGTTGTACTAGAAGGCTTAATCATCACTGTTCTCGTTCTCACCGGTTTCCGCGTAGCGGTTTTCCGCGCTGTACCGACACAATTGAAGATTGCAATCTCAGTTGGTATTGGTCTCTTCATCGCGTTAATCGGTCTAGTTGACTCTGGTTTCGTTCGCAGAACCTCACAAGGTCCAGTACCGGTAACACTCGGTGATGGTGGCACATTGGTCGGTTGGCCAATCATTGTCTTCGCATTCGGTCTCTTCTTGATGATTGCGCTCATGGTTCGCAAAGTAAAAGCAGCACTTCTCATCGGAATTGTTGTTGCAACAGTTGCTGCAGTTGCGATTGAAAGCGCTTTCAAAATCGGACCAAACTTCGATGGCGCAACTGGCAAGGTAAATCCAAAAGGTTGGGGCTTGAATGTTCCAGCGATGCCTGATCAGATTGTTTCCACACCAGACTTTGGTCTGTTGGGACATTTCAATCTCTTCGGTTCATTTAGTCGAATTAGCGTGATTTCAGCTCTGCTCATTGTCTTCACACTTCTTCTCGCTGACTTCTTCGACACCATGGGAACAATGACTGCAATTGGTCATGAAGCCGGATTGGTTGATCGAGATGGCAATGTGCCAAACACAGAGAAGATCTTGCTTGTCGATTCACTCGCTGCTGCCGCTGGTGGCGCTGGTGCAGTTTCATCCAACACGTCATACATCGAATCGGCATCAGGTGTCGGTGAAGGTGCACGTACTGGATTGGCTTCAGTAGTAACAGGAATTTGCTTCTTGTTAACAACATTCCTCGCACCACTTGTTGCCATCATTCCTTACGAAGCAGCTACCCCAGCACTTGTCATCGTCGGTTTCCTTATGATGACCGGAATCAAGAACATTGATTGGAATGATCTAGGAATTTCAATTCCTGCCTTCCTTACAATTATCTTGATGCCATTTACCTACAACATCACTGTTGGTATTGGCGCTGGCTTTGTTACCTATGTAGTCATTAGATTCCTGCAAGGACGTCGCAGTGAAATTCATCCACTGCTCTTCCTTGTTTCAGGTCTCTTCATGATCTACTTCCTCACCTCACCCATCAATACCTGGGTTGGTTAATAACTCGTACATCAATAAAGGGCCTAGGAAACTAGGCCCTTTATTTTTTTTATCTTCTCACTACCAATTGATCATGTCACTGCCATTAGCCTGAAGTAATTGATTAACACGAGTAAATGGTTTTGAACCAATAAATCCACGATGAGCCGATAGCGGGCTCGGATGAACGCCTCGCACCAATCGATTCTCTGGAAAAAATGAACGTAACTCTTGTGCAGAATTACCCCATAAGAGACCGATCGCACCGCTCTGGGCATACTTTCGAGCAATCTCATCAGTAATTTTCTGCCAACCGATACTTTGATGAGAGCCACTATCACCAGCTCGAACAGTGAGCGATCGATTAAGGAGAACAACACCTTGTTCAGTCCATGGCGTGAGATCTCCGTTGGCGGCAATACTTGGCCGGCCAGTATCAGTTGCAATCTCTTTGAAAATATTGAGAAGCGATCCAGGTAGTGGTTTAGTTTTAGCTGGCACGGCAAACGAGAGTCCGATCGCATGGTGTGGATTGGGATATGGATCTTGACCAACGATTAAAACTTTTGCCTTCTGTGGCGGAATTTCGAGGGCTCTAAAGACATGTTCTCGAGCCGGCAGAATCCTTGCGCCAGAGTTTGCCTCCGCAATTAATTTTTCTTCAATCTCATCAATCTCGGTTCGCAGAAAGGCTAATTCGTGCTGCCACTGATGAGGAAGTTCGTCAAATAGCACGGGCGAAATATCGTCCTGCCAGGTTCTGCAGATCGATGGATATTCCATATAACGCAGAGAGATTTTCGGATGTGAGAACTGTTGTAATCGGCCCTTGCGCTAACGCTCGACCATCTTTGAGAAGAAGCGCGTGCGTGGTACCGATGGGAATCTCTTCAATATGGTGTGTGACGATAATTGTTGCGGGCGCGTGCGGATCGTGCGCAAACTCGGTTATTCGACGGAGAATATCTTCTCGGCCGCCAAGATCTAATCCGGCTGCCGGCTCATCAAGCAGTAACAACTCTGGATCTGCCATCAGCGCGCGCGAAATTTGTACTCGTTTCTTCTCGCCTTCGCTTAACGATCCAAAATATTGATTCGCTATCTCGCGAACACCAAATATGGTCAGAAGCGCTTTCGCTCGCGATTCATCCCATAAGTCATATTCTTCAATCCATCTACCCATTACTGCATATGCCGCGGTAAGTACGATGTCGATCACTTTCTCATCGTGCGGTAAGAGATCTGACATTGCACTTGAAGCAAATCCGATACGTGGTCGTAACTCAAAGACATCAACCCGTCCTAACTGTTCGCCAAGGAGAGAGACGGAACCTTTTGTCGGATGAGCGAGTGATGCTGCCAAATTAAGTAGCGTTGTTTTTCCTGCGCCATTAGGACCGAGAATTACCCATCGTTCGCCAGATGAAACGTGCCATTGCAATGGTCCAAGAATCGTTCGTTCTCCGCGTCGAACTTCGACATTATGGAAATCAATGATGGAACTCATAGATGCGAAAGATACCGATAAAATCTCCTAATGAGCGCACCTAGACCACGACGACATTCTGGTCTTCTCCTCTTTAGCGGCGTTGATGCACCGGGTCAATCAGATGCAATTTTTTCTGCACTCGCCTCCTATTCAATCGATATCATCGATATCGAACAGGTTGTTATAAGTAAACGTTTGCTCCTCACCATTCTCATTTCATTAGACCCAGCCCATTCGAGCGCAATAGAACGCGAGTTACAAATCGTTGCCAGCGATAAGAATTTAGATTTTGCCGCTGAATTTACTGCGCTTTCTGAAGAGTCAGAGCGGGTCGTTGAACGCTTGCATTTAGTGGCGCTCGGTTCACCACTGTCACCTCAAGCAGTCTCAGTGGTTGCTCATTCGATAGCGGCTAATAATGGAAATATTGATCGAATCCATCGAACTGTTTCCTACCCAGTTACCGCCTTTGAGTTTGTCATCTCCTTACCAAGTAATCAGCGTGAAGGCTTGATTCGCGAACTTAATAAACTCTCCCGTGAGAATAGTTTTGATTTCTCCGTTGAGAACGAATCGTTGCGACGTGGCGCGAAACGGTTAGTTCTTCTCGATGTTGATTCAACGCTCATCCAGCAGGAAGTAATCGATTTACTCGGCGCACGGACCGAACATAAAGAACAGATCATTGAAATTACTTCGCGAGCAATGAGGGGCGAGCTTACTTTTGATGAAGCGTTGCGCGCGCGAGTAGCGCTCTTGAAAGGTTTGAGCGCGGAGGTTTTAGATGAAGTGCGAGCGGAAATTTCCTTATCCCCTGGTGCGCGAACTTTAATCCGAACCCTGCATCACCTCGGTCATAAAGTCGGAATTGTTTCTGGTGGCTTCAGTGATGTCATTGCCCCACTAGCGGAAGAACTCAAACTAGATTTTGTCTTAGCCAATAAATTAGAAGTGCTTGATGGCTACTTAACAGGAAACGTTGTTGGCGAGATAGTTAATCGCGAACGTAAAGCGAGCGCACTTCGTGAATTTGCCGCACGCGAGAAGATTGATATCGCGCAAACGGTTGCGGTTGGCGATGGCGCGAATGATCTCGAGATGCTTAAACTTGCCGGACTTGGTATCGCATTTAATGCTAAACCGATCTTGCGCGATAGCGCAGATGCTTCGATATCAAACCCTTATCTCGATAGCGTGCTCTATCTCCTTGGCATCACTCGCGAAGAAGTGACGCAAGCGCTTTTATAGTCGGGAAGCGTGAATATCGGTTACGAGGATTCCGCGCGCGCCTACCTCATAGAGTTGGTCCATCACATCATGAATAGTCTTCCGCTCCACCATCGCTCGTACTGCTACCCAACCTTCTTTTTGTAGTGGTGAAATGGTGGGCGACTCCAAACCAGGAGTTATTGCGCAGGCTGCTTCCAAATTCTTCGCTTCAACATCGTAATCAACGAGAACGTATTGCCGAGCGATAACCACGCCTTGTAAGCGGCGGATAAGTGTAGAAACCTCAGTTCGAACAGCCACGCCTTTACGTTTAATAACGATTGCTTCGCTCTCTAAAAGTGGCTCGCCAAAGACGACTAAACCAGCTTGCTTGAGAGTTCCACCGGTAGAGACAACGTCCGCGATCACATCTGCAACACCCAGGTGAATGGAACTTTCTACTGCGCCATCAAGTTTTACTACCTGAGCTGTAATTCCGTTCTGCGCAAGGTAATGAGCGACCAACCCCGGATAAGCGGTAGCTATTCGCTTTCCTTGTAACTCGGATAACTTAAGAGCGTTGCGCGCCGCGAACCTAAATTTACTTCTCCCAAAATCTAGACCTAATATTTCTTCAGCGTCAGCGCCAGAATCGATGAGAAGATCGCGTCCAGTGATGCCTATTTCAAGTTCGCCGGAACCGACATACACTGCGATATCCCTTGGGCGAAGATAATAAAATTCGACATCTGCACTCGGATCAAAGAAAACTAAATCTCGGGAATCGGTTCGTTGTCGATAACCAGCTTCTTTAAGAATAGAAGTGGCAGCTTCCGATAAGGAGCCTTTATTTGGTAGCGCAATTTTTAAGGTCATAGGGGTGCCAATTACAAATTCTTATTCACGGCGTCCATAGAGATACCGCGAGCAATCATCAGAACTTGAATCCGATATAACAATTGACTTATCTCTAGTGCAAGCGCTTCATCGCTTTCATGTTCTGCCGCAAGCCACACTTCGCCAGCCTCTTCAAGAATCTTTTTTCCTATTTCATGAACACCCGCGTCAAGGGAAGAGACCGTCCCGGAGTTAGTGGGACGGCTCTTTGCCTTCGCTTGCAATTCCACCCATAAACTCTCAAATGTTTTCATCTGAGAATTTTAGAGTATTGGCTAAGACGCAAGCGCAGCCTTTTCTCGCTGCGAGATACGTAGCCACGACCAGAAACCCCAGATAACAAAGGGTAGATAAATCGCATAGAGCGTGCCGGTTGGGTAATAGCCATTCGAGAATGCGAATGGAACACCGACAATGTCTACTGCGATCCAGACCAACCAGAATTCAACATACCCTCTGCTCATACCAAAAGTCGCGAGTGCAGTGCCAGTGAAAATCCAGGTATCGACGAAAAGCCACGTACCACTCTCACCTAGCGCTTTAAATATCTGTTGTGAAATGAGAAAGAAAATAATTACTGATGGACCTATCACCAACTTTTCCCGCAACGTGGTCCATCGAGGTGCAACTGCGGGTCTGGCTCCGGAACCAGATCGCTTACGAGCTGCCCATCTCGTCCAACCGTAGATGCTGACAACTATGAGCAGCAGATTTCTACCTGCTTGCCCGTAGAAGTTTGAATGTTGTGTGGAATCACCATAAGAAAAAACGGCTCCTAAGAAAACCGTAAAAAGAAGTCCGTCGCCAACTATTCCTACCGGCCACGCCGCAACCAACCGACGTGCTCCCAATACCGCACTTGTTAATCCAAGTAAGCCGCCGATAATCTCTCGCCACGCAATTGATTTGCTCCCGATATGAAGTTGCGCTTCAAAGAGCCATTTGAGCAGTGACATTCTTTCCTCTCTTCATCCAGTCTTCATCGAGTGAACGCATCGCTGGCAGATTGTCGTAGCGCTGCAACAGTCGCGGCTGGATTCTCTGATTTGTATACCGCGCTACCTGCAACAAAAGTATCTGCGCCAGCGCGCGCTCCGATATCTATCGTTTCGAGTGAAATTCCACCATCAAGTTGTAGCCAGACATCGTTCAAGTTCTCTTTCGTTAACCACTGACGAGCGGTTTCAACTTTTGACATCATCTCGTGCATAAATTTTTGGCCGCCAAACCCTGGCTCCACGGTCATCACCAAAACCATATCGAGTTGTGCAAGAAACGGTTCAATCGCGCTAATCGGAGTACCGGGCTTAATCGCTAATCCGGCGCGTTTGCCGTTGTCGCGTATACCGTGCAAAGTGCGGGAAACGTTCTCGCACGCTTCGAAATGCACCGTCACGCTCGACGCATTGGTTTGTGCGTACTGAATACCAGCAACGTCAGCATTAATAACCATGAGATGAACATCGATGGGTAAGGAGCTAGCGTCGATAATCTCCTTTGATCGTTCGAGATCAAAAGTGAAGTTGGGAACAAATATATTGTCCATTACATCTAAATGAATGTAATCGGCGGTCGCTGCTACCCGTTCAATTTCTTCCGGTAATTTTTCAAAATTTGCATTGAGAATGCTTGGGAAGATCCGGAACGTTCTCATGGCGCAATTTTACGCATGCTTACGATACTTTCACCGCGTAAACATCGCCATAAACATAGAGTCGGTCTGATGTTTGTGAGTCCATAACTGAAGAGTGCCATCATCGAGTATCGCGTTTTCAAAAGTCTTCGCTACTTCCGCATCAGATATCGGCAACGATGAAATGGGCAGAATCGAGAAATCTGGATGGCGTTTGAGAAAAGATCTGACCTGAGCGCGCGTTTCATGGAGGTGTGGCGAACAGGTGACATAACCGATGATGCCGTGCGGAGCCAAGTATGTAGTGGCAGCATCGAGGAGTTCGCTCTGAAGTAAGGCTAGATTTTTCACATCGTTCAATGATCGTCGCCACCTCAATTCCGGTCTACGACGGAGCGCTCCGATACCCGAACATGGCGCATCGATAAGGATTCGATCAAATGTTCCGTGTTCCAGCGATCGACCATCACTATTTGCTACATCACCAAATGCAATAACTTGCTTGACCAATTGTGCGCGTGGCTCGGAGATTTCATTTGCGAGAAAAGAATCGTGTTGCGGATCAAGGAGCGAACTTAATAGCGCACTCTTTCCACCTGGACCGGCGCAGAGATCTAACCAACGAAGGCCAGCAGCGTTCTTTGTTTGCGCGAAAATTTCCACGACAAGTTGAGAGCCGTAATCCTGAACGCCGGCACGACGTCGACGTACCACCTCTAACTCCCCTGGATGGCCCGCATAATTCGCGGCAAAATGTGTACCGGTGAGTGGCGTAGCGCCTTCGTCGATCAGTTCGCTCACCGATGAACGTCCTGGCCAGGCGACTAACGTTGGTGTTGCGGGTCGGTTATTTGCCCTTACAAGTTCCGCAACTTCTTCGTCAGATTTCAACGCATCTTTGTAGCTAGAAATTATCCAATCGGGATGAGTAGCCTGTTCATCAGATTGATCGTTGTTATTAGTCAGTGAACGAAGCACGGCATTAACAAATGAACTTGATCCATGTCCGGCAATGCTTCGAGCCACATCTACCGTGCCGGAAACTGCGGCATAACTTGGAATGCGCATCTCAAAAAGTTGGTGCGAACCCATCTCTAAAATAGCTAAAACTTTTGGATCGATCTCGGCTAATGGACGATTTGCAACTGACGCAATCCGTTGATCATGGCGTCCTTTAAGTCGAAGCGTTCCGTACACCAACTCAGTAACGAGCGATTTATCGCGTGGTGCAAGTGAGCTTTTATTGAGTGTGCGCGGCAAGAGAATATTGCTATAAGCACCATTGATCAGTACGTCGATGAGTACCTCTGCGGCGACTTGGCGCGGATTTATTGACACCGATCTGCCTCAGTAATCCTCATTCCTCGGGCCCAATCAACTGCGCTCATCTCTTTCTTTCCAGCTGGCAAGACCGTACCTAACGCGAGAAAACCGTCTGACGTTGCGACCGAAACTTCACTACCATCGAAAAACACCGCACCGCTTTCATTCGTCGCCACTGTTCGTTCGGACTTCGTAGCGCTCACAATGCGCAATCGATTGCCACGAAACTCTGTCCACGCGATGGGATTGGGATTGAGCGCTCTTATTTGATTATGAATGGTCTGGGTTGAATTGCGCCAATCTATGCGCGCTTCATCTTTATGAATCTTCGGTGCTAATGCGTACCCGGAAAGTTCGGTTGAAAGTTGAGGTTGTGGCGTTGGCGCAACACCTTCGGAAATCATTGTAAGTACCGCGGGCATTTCTTCCGCCCCATGTTCTGCGAGCACATTTAGTACCGCGCCAGCGTTCTGATGTGCATCTAGGCGATAAGTTCCTTGCGAATATATGGGGCCGGTATCCATTCCCTCATCAAGTTTGAAAATGGTGAAACCTAACTCCGTCTCCCCCGCCATCATCGCTCGCTGTACCGGCGCCGCCCCACGCCATTTCGGCAAGAGTGAGAAATGCAGATTAATCCAACCAAATCTTGGCGCTGTCAGCGCTGGTGTTTGTAATATTTTTCCGTAAGCAATTGCAATGGCGAGATCAATTGATTGGCGCGATAACACGTCCACCAACTCGTGCGAAGTCGTAGGTTTTACTAATCGCGAATCGGCTTTGAAATATTCGGAAAAGACATTGGGTGTGAGAACTTGACCCCGACCTGCTGGTGCATCGGGCGTAGAAATCAATAAAGAAATTTCATGGCTCTGAGTTAAACGTTCGATAGTAGGAAGGGCAATCAAAGAAGATGATGCAACGGCAATCCGCATGTATTTAAAGACCTAGACCGCGAGTGTTATGCGGGGAAATTTTGATGGTTGGAGCGTCGCCCATTGCTTCGGCGTTAATAAACCACTCGGACTCGCGAATCTCTTTCATCGCCGATTTTCGTAGGCTTGGCGAAATCCGATCAATAAAGAGCACGCCATCAAGATGATCTGTTTCATGTTGCAGCGCGCGCGCAAGATATTCCGTACCTTCTACTGTGATGGGTTCACCGTGCATCGACCAACCTTTTGCCACCACTCGCATGGCACGTGGTGTTTCATACGTGAGGTCTGGGAACGAGAGGCAACCTTCTTCGCCATCTTGAAGTTCATCACTGAGATCAAGTGAGGGATTAACCAGATGCCCCAATTCATCATTCACGTGCCAGACAAAGACGCGAAGCGGCACACCAATCTGCGGTGCGGCTAAACCTGCGCCGGGCGCATCAATCATGGTGTCCGTGAGATCTTTAACTAACGTCCGTAGTTCTTTATCGAAGACATCGACCGGTTTAGCCTTCTCACGAAGTACCGGATCGCCAAAGAAGCGGATAGGTTGGATTGACACTGCCCTAGTGTATCGAGCAAGAAAAGTGGATTGGGTTCAAACTCTCTATAAATCTAACGGATCTACTTCAATCGAGAGCGGTTCTAGTTTCTTTGCGCTTCTAATTTTCTGCATATCAAAGAGCGCTCGTTTCAACTCTCGCAATCGACTCTGCGGCGAACGAATGATAATTCGCTCCACATCGCTCTCTTGCTGGCTCTCTTTGTGTATCGATAACTGCGGAAATTCCTTCGTTAAGTTTGCATAAAGTTGGTTCACAGTTCGAGTGGCACCAGAAATTCGAACGATTGAAACATAGGGTGGCAACTTCAAGGACGAGCGCTCCGCAAGTTCGTTCTCGATCGAGTAGCGATAATTACCGCGGATGATTGATTGGACTTCTCGATGATTCAGTGGTAAATCAATAAAGAGCTGGCCGTGAGATTGCACCTGAGATAGCGCGGTCCGCCAATGTAATCGGGCAAATTCTTCGCTACGCAAGATTGGACGATTGAGCATCATCTGGCAATCCAAGAGCACCACCGCGGCATACCCATTCGGGTGAATGGGTTCACATCCCGGTGTGGCAATCACGATGGCACCATCTGGAATCGCATCCGGAGCGTTGCCCGAATTGGATATCGCAATCTGGACTTTTGGAAACGCTTTGCCTAATTCATAAGCAATCCGGTCACTACCTTTACTGAGTGTGGTTAATTGCGAACTCTTACACCAGGCACAACTAAACGATTCATAACTTTTACTGCACAACATGCAACTCAACGCTTCACGCTTGGCGCTTTTACCGACCATTCGTAGCCTTCCGCCACATTCGCAGAGAGGTCGATTGCGACATTGTCGACAGAAGAGCGCGTTGTAGTAACCCTTCGCGGCAACCTGTACTAAAACCGCGCCGTGCGACAAACTGCTACGAATGGTCTGATGAAAAGTATCTGGCGCGGTTCGCACCGTTACATCTCGATGGCGCGTCGTCGCTTCATCGATTGATTTACTTTCTTCGCAGATACGCACGAGTTCTAAAGACGGAGCCGGTCCCACACACACGAGCGGCTCGCCAGAACTTTCGGCTCGATGTAACGCAACCTCGCGCGTATGAAGATAGGGATATCGTCGCTCTGTAAAGGAAGCATCAACATCATTGATCAGAAAAACTGGCCCGTTGACCGGTAACCAAACCGCCGACCGGGTTCCGCAGTAAATACCCGCTTCGCCGGAGATCGCGGCACAGTATGTCGTGAGATTGTTCTTCTTGGTTTGATGTGAACCGTACTCCCTCACTGGAATTCCGGCTGCTGCACATAAAGTTCGGAACCGCTCTATATCTCGCTCATCGGGTAGAAGAACAAGCGCGTTGCGGTTCTGCTGAAGTAATGGAATCACGTGGGCTATCGGATCGACTCCAAGTGGCGTAATCAGAAGACGTACTTTCTCGCTCTTCTTTCGCTCGCGATCTGGTGACAGATTATTTACTCCGAGCGCTTTCGTATTCTTCGTTGGTCGTGGGATCGCAAACCGCAGAATCTCACTTCGAGAAACCATAAAATGTTCGGCAACGGATGAAATGAACTGCCATTGCCACGTGGTGAGCATGGTCTGCGCAGAAATAATCTGGCGTATTGGCGAGAGTTTCGTATCGCTTGCGCTCTTTTTTCGTTTTGCTATAACAACGCCGGTGGTTGGACGGCCATTAAATTCAATTCCTACAAAGATACCGAAATCAATCTGTTGCTCAAGGTTCTCCGGAACGCTATAGGTATAGAGCTGATCAAGATGAGAAACCGGCGTATCGACAAGCAGATCGACAACGCTCTGAGATAGAAGAAGTTTTTCTTCTACCCGCTCTCGTTTTAAGCGCAGTGGCTTACTATCAGCCACGCCCATCTCTATTTAGCCTTTGACGTTCTTTTGTAGCGTTGCAACTCGATCCGTCTTCTCCCAAGAGAACTCTGGCAATTCCCGACCAAAGTGGCCATATGCCGCAGTCTTTGAATAAATTGGTCGAAGCAGATCTAAATCGCGAATGATTGCTGCTGGCCGGAGATCAAAGGTTGCAAGGACTGCTTGTTGAATCTGAGAAGTTGGAACTTTCTCCGTACCAAAAGTTTCAATAAAGAGACCAACTGGCTGGGCTTTGCCAATGGCATAAGCAACTTGTACTTCGCAACGATCTGCAAATCCAGCTGCGACAACGTTCTTTGCTACCCAACGCATGGCATACGCAGCAGAGCGATCCACTTTGGATGGATCTTTTCCGCTAAATGCGCCACCGCCATGTCGGGCCATGCCACCGTATGTATCAACGATAATTTTCCGGCCGGTTAATCCGGCATCGCCCATTGGTCCGCCAATCACAAATCGACCGGTGGGGTTGATCAGAATATTGAGATCTTTTGCCGGCAGTGAAATTGTTGCTAACACCGGTTCAATGACATGTTTCTTAATATCAGGTGCCAAGGTCTTTACCAGATCAACATCCGGCGCATGTTGCGAGGAAATTACTACTGTCTCTAGCGCTACTGGTTTATCGCCATCGTATTCAATGGTGACCTGAGTTTTTCCATCTGGACGCAGATACGAGAGCTTTCCACTCTTACGCGCGGCAGTTAACTGCTCAGCCAATTTATGTGCAAGCCAAATGGGTAGTGGCATCAACTCTGGTGTGTCTTTGGTTGCATAACCAAACATCAAACCTTGATCGCCAGCGCCTTGTAGATCGAGCGGATCTGCCGATTGTGAAACTCGTTCTTCAAACGCGTGATCAACGCCTACTGCAATATCTTGCGATTGTTGACCGATTGAGATCGATACGCCACATGAATTTCCATCAAAACCTTTTTCAGATGAGTCATAGCCAATATTGAGAACTGTTTCTCGCACTAACCCCATAACATCGGCATAGCCATTGGTCGTAACTTCACCGGCAACGTGTACTTGTCCGGTAGTGATTAAGGTTTCTACCGCAACGCGAGATTTCTTATCTTGGCTCAGAAGTGAATCGAGTACTGAGTCACTGATTTGATCTGCAATTTTATCGGGATGACCTTCAGTAACAGATTCTGAGGTAAAGAGGCGTTTAGACATTGGCATACCCTAACTCTTCAACGACCTGGTCGAGCAAAAGGTTTGCGAGCGTGTCTTTGCTGCAGTGTGAGATCTCGGCTTCACCGCGTGCCGAAATAATGGTGCCGGCGGTCATATCGCTACCGAAGATTTCATCTCTCTTTACATTATTGACATAGAGCAGATCAGCACCTTTCGCGATCCGTTTCTCGCGACCAAGTGCGATGGAATTCTCCGATGTTTCAGCAGCAAAGCCAACGATGATTTGTTCTGGTCGTTTTACTTTGCCCATCGCAGCCAAAATATCGGTATTTTTTGTTAAATCAATCTGAGTCAATGCATCCTTTTTGATTTTCTCAACTACTAATTCACTCGGTCTTGCATCAGCAACTGCTGCGCTCATCACTAATACATCATGTGTAGAAAAATGGCTTTTTACTTCACGTTCCATATCAGCAGCGCTGACAACATGGATTGTCTTCAACCCTTCAATATCGGGTAATTGCGAATTAGCGCTAATTAAAGTTACTTCAGCGCCACGTGCTGCCGCCGCCCAAGCTAGTGCATAACCTTGTTTGCCACTCGATAAATTTCCAATGTACCGAACTGGATCAATCGCTTCTCGAGTACCACCGGCGGTAATAAGAATCTTCTTGCCTCGTAAATCTGCCCGATGTTGAGTTATTTCATTGACCTGCTCAATGATTCGCGCGGTTTCAGGAAAGCGACCTTGGCCAGAATCTTTACCAGTGAGTCGACCAGTATCTGGATCCATCACGAAATATCCACGTTCGCGCAACGTTGCTACATTGGCAACTGTCGCTGGATTACTCCACATCTGCGGATGCATCGCTGGTACAAAAAGTATTGGCGCTTTCGTTGCAAGAATTGAGTTAGTTAAAAGATCATCAGCGCGGCCAGCAGCTACACGAGCAAGGAGATCTGCAGTAGCTGGCGCAATGACTACGACATCAGCCCGCTCACCTAATTCGATATGTGGAACGGATGGAATGTTCTCCCACACTTCCGAGTAAACCGGACGACCAGAGAGCGCTTCCCAGGTTGCTTTGCCAACAAAATTTAAACTTGCTGGGGTTGGAACGACCGTGACATAAAATCCATCGTCTTGTAGTCGACGGAGAAGATCACATGCTTTATACGCCGCAATTCCGGCGCTTACTCCTAAGAGAACTTCGCGCCCACGGGGAAAGTGTGGCGTCGTCATTTAATTCGCGGTGGGTTCGAGACTTTCAATCGTGAGGAGGTTTTCATTAATCTCACGGAGCGCAATTGAGAGTGGTTTTTCATGGATATGGGTCTCAACAAGTGGTCCTACATATTCAAGTAAACCTTCGCCAAGTTGGGAGTAGTACGCATTGATCTGACGTGCACGCTTTGCGGCATAGAGAACCAGACTGTATTTCGATCCAGCTTTATCCAGCAATTGGTCGATTGGTGGATTGGTGATTCCATCTACATGTGCCACAAGAACTCCTTTAGAACTTCGCTCACGCGTTAACGAGCGGCCAAGGATATCAGCCCTCGAACAACCTCGCCCACCTCGTGATTGACCAAGATTTCATCGAACTCTGGCGCTGCTGCCATCTCAGATTCAGCGAGCGCTAATCGGGCCGCGATTCGTTCTGGTGAATCTGTTCCTCTGCCTTCGATTCGAGCTTTGAGTTCTTCCCATGATGGTGGCATGAGAAAAACAAGAAGTGCGCTGGGATCATGAGCGCGAATTTGTCGGGCTCCAGATATTTCAATTTCAAGAAGGACATTGTGGCCAGCGGCTCGAGCGCTCTCCACTTCGCGACGTGGCGTGCCATAACGATTACCGGCAAATTCAGCGTGTTCTAACATTTCATTTTTCGCAATGAGATCAGTGAATTCTTGATCAGAGACGAAGTGATAATGAACGCCATCAACTTCACCAGCGCGCGGTGCTCTCGTTGTATAGGAGACAGAGAGTTGAAAATCATCATGCTTTCGTAACTCTTGCGAGATCGTGCTTTTACCGACGCCACCTGGACCTGATAAGACGATTAACTTTCCTCGCTTCATTCGGCAAAACCTAACAGCGCCAGTAAATCTCGCCGTTGTTTAACGCCAAGTCCTTGCACTCGTCGCGTCTGCGAGATATTGCAACGTTCCATGATTGATTGCGCGCGAATTGTTCCGACGCCAGGAAGTGCCACCAATAACTGTTGTACTCGCATCTTTCTGATGGCTGGTTCTTCACTAGCGAATATTTCTAAAACGCTCAGGGAACCGTTCTTTATCAATTCTTTAACTTCGGCGCGTTTTCGTCGGGCGGCTGCTGCTTTCGCTAACGCAGCGTGTCGATCTGCTAACGAAATTTGTGGTGGCGCTCCCATAGCTGAATTAAACCGCTTCGTTAGAGCGCTTCGCGAATTTCTCGCGCCGCTTGATGCGGATCGGCAGCGCCAGTGATAGGTCGACCAATCACAACGTAATTTGCCCCAGCCGCGATCGCTTCTTCCGGAGTCATTACGCGTTGTTGATCACCAACTGCTGCACCTTTCGGGCGTACTCCTGGCGTAATAAGTAACGTCTCAGGTGAGACTCCATTGCGGATTGCACCCACTTCATGTGGCGAAGAGACAATTGCGCGAGCGCCATGAGCAACGCTTAATTGCGCGAGTTTTAACGCGCTATCGAGCGCCGAAGATTTCATTCCAATATCAACCAGATCTGACTCTTTGAGTGAGGTCAGAATTGTTACGGCTGTAATACGCGTGTTAGGTAGAGCCTGCGCAGCGGCTGAAATCATTGCTCCCCCACCTGCGCCATGAACTGTTAAAAAATACGGTTGTAGCGAAGCGATACTTTCGGCAGCGCCACCAACAGTGTTGGGGATGTCATGCAATTTCAAATCGAGAAAGAGATCAAACG
>CAXBQM010000022.1:0-15051 GCA_963978235.1 uncultured bacterium
TAATTGCCCAATGCGACCAAAACCCACTACGCCAAGTGTTTTCTCAAAGAGTTCCGCGCCGGTGTATTTCGAACGCGCCCACTTTCCATTCTTTAACGCAGCATGTGCTGGCGAAACAAAACGAGCGCTGGCAAGAAGAAGTGCGATCGCAAGTTCTGCGGCAGAGACGATATTTGATGTCGGCGCATTAACAACCATCACGCCGGCAGCGGTTGCAGCCGGAACATCGACGTTATCAAGTCCAACACCTGCACGGGCAATTACTTTCAAACCTTTTGCAGACGCAATTGCTTCAGCATCCATCTTGGTTGCCGAACGAATTAAAACCGCATCGACGCCAGCTGCTAACGCAGGAAGAAGTTCCGCACGGTTTGCGCCATCACAGGTACGGACTTCAAAGTCCGGACCGAGCGCTTCAACCGTCGCAGGGCTTAACTCCTCTGCGATGAGGACAACTGGTTTCGATGTATTAGCCACGCGCTGCAGAACCTTCCTTGTAATCATCATTGTTGGACTTCTTCACCCATGACATCATGCTGCGAAGATTGCGACCAACTTCTTCAATCGGATGTTGTTCACCTTTTGCACGAAGCGCTTTGAACTCTGGCGCACCCGCATCTTGATCTTCGATAAATCGTTTCGCGAATGCACCGCTCTGAACATCAGCAAGAACGGCTTTCATATTCTCTTTCACGCGCGGATCAATCACGCGTGGACCTGAGATGTAATCACCGTATTCGGCAGTATCAGAAACCGACCAACGCTGCTTTGCAATGCCACCTTCGTACATCAAATCAACAATGAGCTTTAACTCATGGAGACATTCGAAGTAGGCAACTTCTGGTTGATAGCCCGCTTCAATCAAAGTTTCAAAGCCGTACATCACAAGTTGTGATGCGCCACCGCAGAGAACTGATTGCTCACCGAAGAGATCGGTCTCAGTTTCTTCAGTAAATGTGGTGAGAATTCCACCTGCGCGAAGTCCACCGATTGCTTTTGCATAAGAGAGCGTCAATGGCCACGCGCTACCTGTTGCATCTTGTTCTACTGCAACGATATCTGGCACGCCACGTCCAGCTGCGAATTCACGACGAACTAAATGGCCAGGACCTTTTGGTGCGACCATACAGACATCGATATTTGCTGGTGGCTTGATGTAACCAAATCGAATATTAAAGCCATGACCAAAGAAGAGCGCATCGCCAGCTTTGAGGTTTGGTTCGATTGACTCTTTATAAATATGACGTTGCTTGTGATCTGGCGCGAGCAACATGATGACAGTTGCTTCTTTCACTGCATCAGCTACTGAGGTTACTCGTAGCCCTTCTGCTTCTGCCTTGGCACGTGATGGTGAACCTTCGGCAAGACCCACGCGAACATCTACACCGCTGTCGCGAAGATTGAGCGCATGCGCATGGCCTTGTGAACCATAACCAATCACCGCCACCTTTCGGCCTTGGATGATGGAAAGGTCTGCATCATCATCGTGATAGATCGTTGCCATGTCGTTCTCCTCTTTCGGTTAGTTGTTTGTCATTAATTCTGATAGTCGGCAGTTGCACTCTCTGGATCTGAGATTGCAATTCCGGAGGTATTGAGTGTGCGATCTGCCAGCGTTGCCGAGCCGTGCTCAAGTGCAATCAGACCAGATTGCACCAGTTCTTTAATTCCGAATTTCGAAAGCGCGCTTAAAAGCGATTCGAGTTCTGACTTGTTTCCGACTGCTTCAATCGTCACCGTATCCGACGATTGATCGGAAATTTTCGCGCCGTATTGTGCAAGAACTTTTTCAATATCAGCACCGCGTGAAACCTTTACTAAAAGGAGTTCCTTCTGGAGCGAACTTTCTTCACGCATTTCGGCAATGCCAATAACGTTGACGAGTTTAAAGAGTTGCGCTGAAACTTGGTCGAGCGCATGGCCTTCAAGATTGAGCACGATGGTCATCCGTGAAATTGTGGGATTTTCAGTCGGTCCCACAGCAAGTGAATCGATGTTGTAACCGCGTCGAGAGAAGAGTGATGCAACGCGTGCAAGGACGCCTGGTGAGTTTTCAACGAGGACTGAAAGTGTATGAAGTGCCATTAGAGTTCCTGTGAATCCCAATCTGGCGCGGTCTCACGAGCAACCATGATGTCATCATTAGAAGTTCCAGCCGCCACCATTGGCCAGACCATCGCATCACGATAAACGCGGAAATCAACAACAACTGGTGCGTCATTGATTGCCATCGCTTCTTTGATTGTCTTATCAACATCGCTTGGGCTCTCACATCGCAGACCCACACAGCCCATTGCATCAGAAAGTTTGACGAAATCTGGAATTCGTTTTGATTCCAGAGAGGTATTTGAATAACGCTCGTTGTAAAAGAGCGTCTGCCATTGGCGAACCATGCCAAGGCTCTCGTTATTGATGATCGCTACTTTGATCGGAATGTTGTTGAGCGCGCAGGTTACAAGTTCTTGGTTGGTCATTTGGAAACAACCATCGCCATCAATTGCCCACACCGTTTTATCAGGCGCGCCAACTTTTGCACCCATAGCGGCCGGCACTGCATAACCCATCGTTCCAGCGCCACCAGAGTTCAACCAGGTTCGCGGATTTTCATATTTAATAAATTGCGATGCCCACATCTGATGTTGTCCAACGCCAGCAACATAAATTGAATCCGGTCCAGCGATTTCGCCAATGCGTTGAATGACCTGTTGTGGTGATACTTCACCATTTGCAGGAATGTCATAACCGACTGGATATTTCGCACGTAACCCACCCATCTGACGCCACCATTCGGTCAGATCTGGTTTCTGTTTTGCAAATTCCTTCTGCAGCGCTGGAATAAGTGCGCGCATCGTTTCACCAACATCGCCAACAAGTGGCACATCGGCGAATCGATTCTTTCCAATTTCTGCTGGGTCAATATCAGCGTGAATAACGCGTGCGTGAACTGCGAATGATGAAAGTTTGCCCGTCACTCGGTCGTCGAAGCGAGCCCCTAAAGTAATAAGTAAATCAGCCTTTTGCAGCGCGGTAACGGCAGCAACGGTGCCGTGCATACCTGGCATTCCCAGATGAAGATGATGTGAATCAGGGAACGCGCCACGTGCCATCAGCGTTGTCACAACTGGTGCGCCAACTAGTTCAGCAAGTTGTAATAGTTCGCGATGCGCATTTGCCTTAATAACTCCGCCACCAACATAGAAAACTGGTTTCTTTGATTGCGCAATCAGTGACGCTGCTTCTGCGATTGCTTTGGAATCTGGTGAAGTTTTCGGTGCATAACCAGAGAGGTGAACGCTCTTTGGATAATTGAAATCAGTCATTTTCTGAAGCGCGTCTTTTGCAATGTCAACAAGTACTGGACCAGGTCGACCCGAATTGGCGATATGGAAAGCTTCCGCAATTGCGCGTGGAATTTCGGCAGGATCGGTCACTAAATAATTGTGTTTAGTAATCGGCATCGTGATGCCGCGAATATCTGCTTCTTGAAACGCATCGGTACCAATTGCTGGGCCAGGAACTTGGCCAGTGATAGCAACAATCGGAACTGAATCCATCTGCGCATCAGCGATTGGTGTCACCAGGTTTGTTGCGCCAGGGCCAGATGTTGCAATGCAGACTCCAACTTTTCCGGTTGCTTGCGCATACCCGGTTGCGGCATGTCCTGCACCTTGTTCGTGGCGAACAAGAATGTGTCGAATCTTTGAATCGTAAATGGGATCGTACGCAGGAAGGATTGCGCCGCCAGGAATTCCGAACATGACATCAACGCCAGCGTTCTCTAACGCTTTCACAAGGCTCTGCGCTCCTGTGATCTGGTTACTCATGTTCACTTCCTTTCCTTACTTTTATTCCTCTACTAATGAAAAAACCCTCAGATTTTCTGAGGGTTGCGCGGGACCAGTATTTGATCGCGCGCTAACTAATCACCACCACTGATACTGAGAGTGCGTTAGTTTGCATGGCGTAATTCTCCAATGCCCAGCGAGGGTAGTCAACCCCTGAGATAGCGGTCTCACATAGTGAACGCATCAATTAATCGCAGACTGCCCCGTTTGAGGCTGATCCCACCAATCGCGCGTATTTATGAAGTACGCCATGGGTATATCGATTCGGAAGTGGTGAAAATGATTTCTTCCGTTCTGCCAATTCGCTTTCACTCACCAAGAGATCGAGTGTGCGCGCTTTAATATCGATGCGGATTCGATCGCCATCTTTAACAAGTGCAATGGGTCCGCCATCAACTGCTTCTGGTGCAACATGGCCAACACATAACCCAGTGGTGCCACCAGAGAATCGACCATCAGTGAGAAGTAGAACTGATTTACCAAGTCCTGCGCCTTTGATCGCGCCAGTAATCATTAACATCTCGCGCATTCCTGGTCCACCTTTTGGACCTTCGTAACGAATCACCACAACATCGCCGGCTTGGATCGTGCCATTTTCTAACGCAGCCATCGCTGATTGTTCGCGATCAAATACTCGAGCCGGACCTTCAAATGTTTCTACGCCAACGCCCGCATTTTTAGTGACGGCGCCTTCTGGTGCAAGTGAGCCACCAAGAATCGTAATTCCGCCACCGAGCGCCATCGGATTACTTGTTGCGCGAAGAATTTCACCATCTGCATCCGGCGGTTGAATATCTTTGAGATTTTCCGCCATCGTCTTTCCCGTCACGGTTAAGCAATCACCATGGAGCAAACCAGCGTCGAGAAGTGATTTCAAAACAACTGGAATACCGCCGACTTTATCGACATCGCTCATGACAAATCGACCAAATGGTTTGAGATCGCCCAGCAATGGCACTTTCTCTGAGATGCGCTGGAAGTCATTGAGTGTGAGATCAACGCGCGCTTCATGGGCAATTGCTAATAAATGAAGTACCGCATTGGTAGAACCACCGAGCGCCATCACTGCCGTGATTGCATTTTCAAATGCTTTCTTCGTCAAAATATCGCGCGTCGTAATTCCTTGCCGAATCAAATTCACAACGGCTGCGCCCGCTTTAACTGCATACGCATCCCGTCGACGATCGACCGCCGGTGGCGCTGCCGAACCCGGTAATGAGAGTCCAATTGCTTCGCCTACTGTTGCCATGGTGTTTGCGGTGTACATACCGCCACATGCACCTTCGCCTGGACAGATTGCGCGCTCAATTTCATCGACTTCCTTCTGCGAAATTAAGCCACGCGCGCACGCACCAACTGCTTCGAAAGCATCAATGATGGTGACATCTTTTCCGTTGACATTTCCTGGCAACGTTGAACCTGCATAAACAAATACGCTGGCAACATTGATTCGCGCCGCTGCCATCATCATTCCAGGTAACGACTTATCGCAACCAGCAAAAGTCACCATGCCATCAAGTCGTTCTGCCTGCATCACCGTTTCAACGGAATCGGCAATTACTTCGCGCGAGACGAGTGAGAAATGCATTCCTTCATGTCCCATGGAAATTCCATCCGAGACTGAGATGGTGCCAAATTGCATCGGAAAACCACCCGCATCAATAACGCCTTCGCGTGATGCTTTTGCTAATCGATCAAGTGAGAGATTGCACGGTGTGATTTCATTCCATGACGAAACAATTCCGATTTGTGGTTTCACCCAATCGGCATCGGTCATTCCGACTGCACGTAACATGCCGCGCGCAGGTGCGCGTTCTAAACCATCGGTGACCAGGCCAGAACGTGGCTTCATGGGATTACTCATTAGTGAATTCTACTTCCGGTCTTCTCAGCCTTGACCTAAATGCTTCAATAAAAGTTCGCGAACTTTGGCCGCATCTGCTTGGCCTTTCGTCTCTTTCATTACGGCACCAATAAGCGCGCCTGCCGCTGGAACATGTCCGTTCCGTACTTTCTCTGCGACATCAGGTTGGGCGGCAATCGCTTTTTCAATTGCGGCCATCAACGCAGAGTCATCTGAGACAACTTTCAATCCACGTTTTTCGATGACCTCACGTGGTCGACCTTCGCTATTAATAACTGCTTCAACAACTTGTCGCGCTAATTTGTCGGTGAGCTCTCCGGCCGTAATTAACGAAACGATTTCTGCAACATCGTTCGGGGTAATTGGAAGTTCTGTTGCTGGCAGTTCCTTCTCATTGGCCAAACGCGCAATCTCACCGAGCCACCAACCACGCGCTTTTGTGGGATCTGCGCCGAGATTGACCGTTGCCTCAACAACATCGAGAACATCAGCATTAATCATCGCTGCCATCTCTTTATCGGGAACCGACCACGCAGTTTGTAGCCGTTTACGACGAACCGATGGTCGTTCTGGAAGTGCAGCGCGAATCTCTTCGATCCATTGAGCACTTGGTACAACTGGCACAAGATCTGGTTCTGGAAAATATCGATAATCCTCGGCTTGCTCTTTCGAACGACCAGAACGAGTAAGGCCAGTATCTTCTTGGAAATGTCGCGTCTCTTGTTTTACTTTTCCGCCCTCGCCAAGAATCTCTGCATGTCGAATCATCTCTCCGCGCACGGCGCGTTCGACCGAACGGAGTGAGTTCACATTCTTTGTTTCACTACGAGTGCCTAATGTGGTCGCACCAATTTCTCGAAGTGAGACGTTGGCATCACAACGAAGTGAACCTTGTTCCATCTTCACATCCGAAACACCGAGTGAGCGAAGAATGTCGCGAAGTTCAGCGACATATGCACGGGCAACTTCTGGCGCATACTTTCCAGTGCCAGGAATAATCTTGGTCACGATTTCAACGAGCGGAATACCGGCTCGGTTGTAATCAAGCAATGAGTAATCCGCGCCGTGGATGCGACCGGTAGCCCCACCCATATGAAGTGATTTTCCAGTGTCTTCTTCCATATGAACGCGTTCGATTTCAATTCGAAATTCTCGTGGACCTTCATCCGTATCGATGGTGACATCGAGATATCCGTTGGTGCAGATTGGTTCGTCATATTGCGAAGTCTGGAAGTTCTTCGGCATATCTGGATAGAAGTAATTCTTGCGAGCAAATCGACTATAGGGAGCGATCGAACAATTAAGTGCCAAGCCAATCATGATGGTGTATTCAATTGCTTTCGCATTAACAACAGGGAGCGAGCCAGGTAAACCTAAACAGACTGGGCAGGTTTGAGTATTTGGTTCAGCGCCGAAAACCGTGTTGCAACCACAGAACATCTTTGATTCGGTACCTAGTTCTACGTGAACTTCAAGTCCCAAAACTGGTTCGTACCGTGCGATCACATCGTCATAGGAAAGTTTTGTACTCATAACGCAGGTACTTTCGTGTAAATCGGAGCGCCCCACTTTGTATTAAGCGCCGCCTCGAGCGCCGCGCCAACGTTATACATTCGATCATCTTTCATTGCTGGCGCCATGATTTGAAAACCAGTTGGCAGTGAATCTTCATCGGCAAGACCAGATGGAACTGACATTCCGCCAATGCCAGCGAGGTTGACTGGGATAGTTGCGATGTCATTGAGATACATCGCTAGTGGATCATCAACTTTGTCACCAATTTTAAAAGCGGTCGTCGGCGCAGTGGGTGATACAAGTACATCGGCGTGTAAAAACGCATTATCGAAATCTCGTTTAATTAATGTACGAACTTTTTGAGCAGAGCCGTAATACGCATCGTAGTAACCACTAGAGAGCGCATAAGTTCCTAAAATGATTCGACGCTTTACTTCTCGACCAAATCCAACTTCGCGAGTCAGATTCATGACCTCTTCTGCAGATTTTCCATCGCCATCACCGACGCGAATTCCGTAACGCATGGCATCAAAGCGAGCAAGGTTTGATGAACATTCACTCGGTGCGATGAGGTAATACGCCGGAAGCGCATACTCAAAATATTTACAGGACACTTCAACAATCTCCGCGCCGAGTTTTGCTAGCTCTTCGAGTGATTCGTTGAAACGATTCAAGACGCCCGGTTGATATCCCTCGCCTTGTAACTCTTTAATGACACCGATTTTCATTCCTTTAACGTTGCCGGATTTTGCTGCCGCAACAACTGCTGGAACTGGCGCATTGATTGATGTGGAATCTTTTGGATCATGGCCAGCAATAGTTTCGTGCAATAACGCAGCATCGAGCACAGTTCGCGCGCATGGTCCGGCTTGATCAAGGCTTGATGAGAATGCAACGAGACCGTAGCGAGAGACGCCACCGTATGTGGGTTTGACGCCAACAGTTCCCGTTACCGCTGCTGGTTGACGAATCGAACCACCGGTATCAGTTCCAATTGCAAGCGGCGCTTCAAATGCAGCAAGCGAAGCCGATGACCCACCACCTGAACCGCCCGGAATTCGACTGAGATCCCACGGATTGTGAACTGTTCCGTACGCTGAATTTTCTGTTGATGAACCCATTGCAAATTCATCCATATTAGTTTTACCAAGAATGACAACGCCGGCATCAAGAAGTTTCTGCGTCACGGTTGCGTTATACGGCGGTCGCCAGCCTTCTAACATTTTTGAACCACACGTTGTGGGAATTCCTTTTTGCGTTAATACATCTTTGAGCGCCAGTGGCACACCGGCGAGCGGTGCAAGTTTTTCACCGGCAGCGCGTTTCTTATCTACTGCGGCGGCTTGCGCTAGCGCACCATCTGTGTCGAGATGGAGAAATGCTTTTACTTTTCCATCAACGTCTTTGATTCGAGAAAAATGTTGCTCAGTAAGTTCAACCGATGAAATCTCTTTCTTCGCCAGCGCTTCTGCCATTTCCGCAGCCGTTTTTTTAATCATCACTCTTCACCAAGAATCTGTGGCACTTTAAATCGCTGCTCTTCTTGTGCTGGCGCTCCGGATAACGCTTCATCGGGCGTGAGCGAAGGAATTACAAGATCAGGACGGAAAACATTTTCAAGCGGGAGCGGATGCGACGTTGGTGGCACATCTTCGCCGGCAACTTCTTGCACTCGTGCAACGGCGTTGAGAATTACCCCTAATTCATTGGCGAGATGATCGAGTTCATCCGGAGTCATTTCAATGCGTGCAAGTTGTGCAAGTTTTGCCACATCATCGCGTGAAATTCCGGCCATATCGTTACTTTACCGAATCTGTCCGGTGCCAGAAACAATCCAGGAAGTGGTCGTCATCTCTTCCAATCCCATCGGACCGCGCGCATGGAGTTTTTGATTTGAAATTCCAATCTCTGCTCCAAAGCCCATCTCTTCGCCATCGGTAAATCGAGTGGAAGCGTTTACCATCACCGCAGCGCAATCTGAGAGGGCGATAAATTTTTGGGCAGCATCCGAAGACTCAGTGATGATTGCCTCCGTATGTTGCGTGCCGAATTCTGAAATATGTTCACTCGCCGCTTCAAGCGAATCGACTACCGCGACATTCATTTCAAGAACACCATACTCGGTAGTGAAATGTTCATCTGTTGCAAGCGTTGCTGGAATATTTAATTCGCTCGCAATAGCAAGTGATCTCTCATCACAATGCAACGTAACTTGAGCCGCGTGTAGCGCTTTTAACGCCGCCGGTAATAAATCCTTTACTCGCGCCTGATGCACCAATAACGTCTCCGCTGCATTACAGACGCTCGGACGTTGCGTCTTCGCGTTAATCAAAATCGGAATCGCAATTTTTTCATCAGCGCTTTCATCAAAATAAACATGGCAGACACCGGCGCCAGTTTCGATAGTCGGCACTCGTGCTTCATCAACCACCATGCGAATGAGCGCAGCGCTCCCGCGCGGAATAACTAAATCTATTTTTCCTCGTGCGTGCAAGAGCGCTTGAACTGAATTTCGGTCATCACTGGGAACTCGCTGCAAAACATCTGGCGAAATCGTCGTAGTGGCAAGTGCGCCTTTCATAATCTCGATGAGCTTTGCATTGGAATGTGCAGCGCTCGCTGAACCACGAAGTAGTGCGGCATTTCCGGACATGAGAAGAATGACGGACGCGTCTACTGTGACATTGGGTCTGGCTTCATAAATCATTCCTACTACCCCAAATGGCACACTCACTTGGCGAAGATGTAACCCATTTTCCAAAGTTCGCTCACGAAGCGTTTGATGAAGTGGATCTGGAAGTTGCGAAACTTTTCGGGCAGCGTGTGCGATGCCATCAATGCGTTCACTTGTAAGTAAGAGTCGATCTATAAGTGACTCGACCATGCCACTTTCTTTCGCCTGGGAAATATCCAATTCATTCGCCGCAAGAATCTCGGCTTTCCTCTGAATCAACGCATCAGCGATAGCTAAAACTGCGTTGACGCGAGTTAAATAATCCGATGCTGCGAGGGATCGACCAGCTTTTCTCGCTTGAGTAGCTAACTCTGAAATCAATTGATCCATTACATCAACACCAAGTCATCTCGATGAATTAATTCGCGTTCAAATTCTGGACCGTATTCTTTCGCCAGCTCTTTTGTTGAACGGCCCAACATGCGAGGCAGTTCATTGCTATCAAAAGCAATGAGGCCACGAGCAATAACTTCTCGGTGTGGCCCAAGAATTTCCACAGTATCGCCCGAACTAAATTCGCCTTCAACGCCAGTGACGCCGGCTGGAAGGAGTGAGACTCCGCGATCTCGAAGCGCAGCCATTGCGCCAGCATCAACGATCACTCGACCATGTGGCTTTGCTGCATGTTGTAGCCAGAGCATCCGCGATGACTTCTTGTTCGCTGCTGGTTGGAAATATGTTCCGACATCATTTCCAGAAAGCGCTGACGCTAAATTCTTCAGCGACGTTAATACTGTTCCTATTCCAGCGCCGGTAGCAATTCGCGCCGCTTCAACTTTAGTGAGCATGCCACCGCTTCCAATTCCGGACGCGCCGACCCCACTGATAGCGGCATCGCTTATTGCATGGAGATCGGAAACATCGGAAATTTTCTGCGCATCGGGCAGTTGCGGATTTCGATCGTAGAGCGCATCAACATCTGTAATCAGAATTAATAAATCTGCGCTCACTAAATGTGAAACCAGCGCTGCAATTCGATCGTTATCGCCAAAACGAATCTCCTGTGTTCCTACGCTGTCATTTTCATTGATGACCGGAACAACATTGAGTGAAATAAGTTTGAGGAGAGTGCGTTGAGCATTGTGATAATGCGAACGTCGAATCACATCATCTATTGTTAACAACACTTGTGATGCCGTGATCTGATACCGGGCAAATGATTCGGTATATCGATGGATGAGTAGGCCTTGTCCCACCGCAGCAGCCGCTTGTTGTGTCGCTAAATCTGACGGTCGTTTCGTGAGACCTAATGGCGCTAGGCCAGTGGCAATTGCTCCCGAGGAGACAATCAACACTTCTTTTCCTGACTTCGTAAGGTGTGCAACAGAATCAACAAGGAGATCAACTGTGCTGGGATCTAATTGTTCGCCGGCCTTACCCGTGAGTGAAGACGAACCAATTTTGATGACAATTCGCTTCGCATTAACAATTGCGCTACGCACGAGAATTACCATCATCAATGCCGCCATCACTTAAACGTGGAGTTGTGGGATCTGCGACGTTGTACTCCCATTGACGGTCGATTTCATCTTCGCTTAATTGATCAATGCTCTCTTCTTCTAAGCGTTCCCATTCACGTGGAATTCGCATGTCATCACCGCGGGGCCCAGAAAGTAATTCGGCACCAGCTTCAATTGTTGGCTCCCAATCAAAGACCACTGCGTTATCGCCTAATCCAATCCGAACTTCACTTCCCTCTTGAGCGCCAAGGGCAAAGAGTTGTCGCTCAACTCCAAGTCGCGCGAGCCGATCTGCGAGATATCCCACTGCTTCCGCGTTACTGAAATTCGTTTGATGTACCCATCGTTCTGGTCGTTCACCAGTAATGGTGAATGATCCATCTTCATTAGCGGTGACGTTAAATCCAGAATCATCAACTGGTGTTGGTCGAAGCACAATTCTTGTTTTCTCATCATCAACTTTCTGAGAACGTGCTTCGTGAATAATTTTCGCCATTCCATAGAGGAGTTCTTGTAAACCCATGCGCGCAGCCGCCGATACTGGGAATACTTGATAACCGCGCTTTACGAGTTCTGGCGTCACCATCTCGGCCATCGCTTTACCATCTGGCAAATCAATTTTGTTGAGTGCAACAAGTCGAGGACGATCTGCCAAGCCACCATAATGTGAAAGTTCCGCTTCAATGATCTCTAAATCTCTAATGGGATCGCGATCAGTTTCTAGCGTGCCGCAATCAAGTACATGAACAAGCGCTGCACATCGTTCAACGTGGCGTAAAAACTCTAACCCGAGACCTTTTCCTTCACTTGCTCCAGGTATTAGACCTGGTACATCTGCAACGGTGAATCGCGTGTCGCCGGCTTGAACAACTCCTAAATTAGGAACGAGAGTTGTAAATGGATAATCGGCAATCTTTGGTCGCGCTGCCGAGATCGCAGCAATCAATGAGGATTTTCCTGCGCTGGGATATCCCACGAGTGCGATATCAGCAACGCTCTTTAATTCAAGAATCAGAGTTCGTTTTTCACCAGGTTCACCAAGTAGCGCAAAACCAGGGGCGCGACGTTTCGATGATGCCAGTGCAGCATTACCTAACCCACCGCGTCCACCTTGCGCGGCAATAAATCGAGTGCCGTTTCCTACAAGATCGGCGAGCACCACGCCATCAAGTGTTTGCACAACAGTTCCATTGGGAACGCCAAGAATTAAATCTTCACCCGCTGGTCCATGTTTGAAATCACCTTGACCTTGTCGTCCTGATGTTGCGTTGCGATGTGGTGAATGATGAAAATCAAGGAGCGTTGTGACATTGGGATCTACCACCAAAATAATGTCGCCACCGCGACCGCCATTACCGCCATCTGGACCACCAAGTGGCACAAACTTTTCTCGGTGAACTGATACGCAACCATCGCCGCCTTTTCCAGCGCTGGCATGAAGAGTGACGCGATCAACGAATGTTGTCATTGTTCACGCCTCCTTCTTGCTCTCTATATATCTCTTTGCTTTTAATAACCACTTAAAATAAAAAACGGGCCCGTGGTTGCGGACCCGTTCTTCAAAAGTCCGTGATTAAGGTGCTGGAACTACATTCACTACTTGACGGCCACGTGCTCGACCGAATTCAACAACTCCTGCTGCGAGAGCGAAGAGTGTGTCATCTTTACCAATTCCAACATTTGCACCTGGGTGAAACTTTGTGCCACGTTGACGAACCAAGATTTCGCCGCTGTTGACTACTTGGCCACCAAAGCGCTTGATTCCCAAAAATTGTGGATTTGAATCGCGACCGTTTCGAGTAGACGAGACACCTTTTTTACTTGCCATTTCTCAGCTCCTCTTCTTCTCTTCGCCGGTTACTTCACACCGTTGATCGCGGTGATCTTCACGCGCGTGTTCTTTGAACGAAAACCTTGACGACGGCGATAGCCAGTCTTGCTCTTGTAACGGAGGATATGAATCTTTGGACCTTTAGTTTCGGCAACAACTTCGCCAGTAACTTTGACACCGGAGAGAACTTTGGAATCTGTGGTGACGCTTTCGCCATCAACAACAAGAAGCGCTGGGAAAGTTACAGTGGAGCCAGCAGCTGCATCGATGCGATCGACAAAAACGGTATCGCCAACAGCGACTTTCTCCTGGCGACCGCCAGCTTTCACAATTGCGTACATGATTCCTTACTTTCGTTTCATCCGAT
Source organism: uncultured bacterium (assembly GCA_963978235.1). Taxonomy (GTDB): domain Bacteria; phylum Actinomycetota; class Actinomycetes; order Nanopelagicales; family Nanopelagicaceae; genus UBA7398. Next base: position 13,617 of record CAXBQM010000022.1, read on the forward strand.
CATTGCTGAGCGGTTATTGAGCCCGACCCAGATCCGAGCCGTGAGCAGGGGGTAAGCGTACGGACGGGGGCCGGATGGGGTCAAATTACGAGCCAACTACCCCGCTACTTGTTGCTCGACGGCGACGTCGACCAAACCGAGGTTTCTCATCAAGGGTGGCTTCATTCTGTGGCGAAGTGTCAGCGTCACTTTCTTCATCAGAACTATCGCTTGCGCCACTCTCTGATCGAGCATCTGATGAGTCATCATCATCAGATCCATCATCAAATTTCTTCTCGAGATCGCGATCGAGTGAACGCTTATTCACCGGTTCGGTATGAATATGTATTCCTCGGCCACTGCACGATTCGCAGGTAGTGGAGAATGCTTCGATAAGTCCTTGACCAATTCGCTTTCGAGTCATTTGGACTAAGCCAAGTGATGTTACTTCGGCTACTTGATGCTTCGTACGATCTCGACCGAGACATTCAATAAGACGACGCATCACTTGCTCACGATTCGATTCAAGAACCATATCGATAAAGTCAATAACAACAATGCCGCCGAGATCTCGCAAGCGAAGTTGACGTGCAATTTCTTCCGCCGCTTCAAGGTTGTTCTTCGTTACCGTCTCTTCGAGGTTTCCGCCCTTACCAATAAATTTTCCGGTATTGACGTCGATGACAACCATCGCTTCGGTCTTATCAATAACAAGTGATCCACCAGATGGTAAGTAAACTTTTCGATCAAGTGCTTTGGAGAGTTGTTCATCTACTCGGTGCTCACTAAAGAGATCGTTGGTTCCAGTCCATTTCTCAATTTTCTGAACTAATTCTGGTGCGATGTGTGTGAGATATCCATGAATGTCATCCCAGGCTTGATTGCCTTGCACTGTAAGTTTCTTGAAATCTTCATTGAAAATATCGCGAATAACGCGAACCGTGAGATCTGGTTCGCTGTAAAGAATGGATGGCGCATTGACACCAGGAGTTTCAGATTTCTTCTTGATATCTTCCCATTGCGCTTTCAACCGAGCGACATCACGAGTGATCTCTTCTTCACTTGCGCCTTCAGCTGAGGTGCGAACGATTACGCCTTCTTCTTCAGTAATTAAGTTCTTAAGAATTGTTTTTAAGCGTGCGCGCTCTGTATCCGGCAGTTTGCGACTGATGCCGCTCATTCCGCCGCCTGGAACAAAGACAACATAACGTCCTGGAAGTGAAATTTGCGAAGTTAATCGCGCACCTTTTTGGCCAATGGGATCCTTTGTCACCTGCACCATTACTGGCTGACCAGTTTTCAATACTTGTTCAATCTTCTTTGGTTGACCTTCCGCCAAACCTGCCGTATCCCAATTCACTTCACCGGCATAAAGAACTGCGTTACGACCTTTACCAATATCAACGAACGCGGCTTCCATCGATGGCAGAACGTTTTGAACTTTTCCAAGATAGAC
>CAXBQM010000023.1:0-14714 GCA_963978235.1 uncultured bacterium
CTCAATGACTTAGAGATATCGCGAGTTCCAAGGTTTGTCGTCATGATGATGACCGTGTTCTTGAAATCAACTACTCGCCCTTGCGCATCAGTCAATCGACCATCTTCAAGGACTTGAAGTAGTGAGTTGAAGATATCTGGATGTGCTTTTTCAATTTCATCAAAGAGCACAACCGAGAACGGTCTGCGACGAACTTTCTCAGTAAGTTGTCCACCCTCGTCATAACCAACATAACCAGGAGGTGCGCCAAAGAGGCGAGACGCGGTGTGCTTCTCGGAGTACTCCGACATATCTAATTGGATAAGTGCGTCTTCATCTCCGAAAAGGAAGCTAGCAAGTGTTCGAGAGAGTTCAGTTTTTCCTACGCCAGAAGGTCCGGCGAAAATAAATGAACCACCTGGACGTCGTGGATCTTTCAAACCAGCACGGGTACGGCGGATTGCTTGTGAAAGCGCTTTAATCGCTTGATTTTGACCGATGACACGACGATGAAGTTCGTCTTCCATACGGAGTAATCGAGCGGTTTCAGCCTCAGTTAATTTAAATACCGGAATACCTGTGGCGGTAGAGAGAACTTCGGCAATAAGTTCTTCATCAACTTCAGCAACAACATCGAGGTCGCCGGCTTTCCACGACTTTTCGCGATCTGCTTTCTCAGCGATAAGACTTTTCTCCTTATCGCGAAGTGATGCTGCCTTCTCAAAATCTTGGCCATCAATCGCTGATTCTTTCTCACGGCGAACGTTGGCAATGCGATCATCAAATTCACGAAGTTCTGGCGGCGCCGTCATGCGACGAATACGCAGTCTCGATCCCGCTTCATCAATAAGATCAATCGCCTTATCTGGCAAGAACCGATCCGAGATATATCGATCAGCAAGAGTTGCTGCTGCTACTAACGCATCATCACTAATTGAAACTTTGTGATGGGATTCGTAACGATCGCGAAGCCCTTTGAGAATTTCAATGGTGTGGGCTACTGAAGGTTCAGCAACCTGAATTGGTTGGAAACGACGCTCGAGCGCAGCATCTTTTTCAAGATGTTTGCGGTATTCATCAAGTGTGGTTGCGCCAATTGTCTGGAGCTCACCACGCGCCAACATTGGTTTCAAAATACTTGCTGCGTCGATTGCTCCTTCGGCAGCTCCAGCGCCTACGAGTGTATGAATTTCATCGATGAAAAGAATAATGTCGCCACGAGTACGAATCTCTTTCAAAACTTTCTTCAACCGCTCTTCGAAATCTCCGCGATAGCGACTGCCTGCGACCAGCGCGCCTAAATCCAGTGAATAAAGCTGTTTGTCTTTCAGCGTTTCTGGAATGTCACCTTTAACAATTGCTTGCGCGAGACCTTCAACAACCGCAGTCTTTCCAACGCCAGGTTCACCAATAAGTACAGGATTATTTTTTGTACGTCGCGAGAGAACTTGCATCACTCGCTCAATCTCTTTTTCACGACCAATAACTGGATCGAGTTTTCCTTCACGTGCAGCTTGCGTGAGATTTCGCCCGAATTGATCGAGTACGAGCGAAGTAGATGGTTGACCTTCAGCAGGTCCACCAGCTGCAACCGCTTCTTTTCCTTGATAGCCAGAGAGAAGTTGGATTACTTGTTGACGCACTCGATTGAGATCTGCTCCAAGTTTTACGAGTACTTGCGCTGCGACGCCTTCACCTTCGCGAATCAAACCAAGAAGAATATGTTCGGTGCCAATGTAATTGTGCCCAAGTTGTAGCGCTTCACGAAGTGAGAGTTCTAGAACTTTCTTTGCTCGCGGAGTAAAAGGAATATGACCTGATGGAGCTTGTTGGCCTTGACCAATAATTTCTTCGACTTGAGAGCGAACTGCTTCAAGTGAGATTCCGAGTGACTCTAATCCTTTTGCGGCAACGCCTTCGCCTTCGTGGATAAGGCCAAGGAGAATATGTTCGGTACCGATGTAATTGTGATTGAGCATGCGCGCTTCTTCCTGGGCTAAGACCACGACTCGGCGAGCTCGATCGGTAAAGCGCTCGAACATCTCTATTACTCCTTACTTAACTACAACTGACTTAACTACCTGTGACCTCGACCCTGAGCCTATAACGCTTACCCAAGAGGTGCGAAGCGAATATTGAGCACTGGATTTAGGGGTATCTGGCTGGTCTAACCGCAAAATCTGGCGGTTTATGCCCGAAATTTCGAGGTATTTAGAGAAGTTTGAGCATGCGGGTATTGCCGAGCGTATTGGGCTTAACGCTCTCTAGGTCAAGAAATTCGGCGATACCTTCATCATAAGACCGGAGTAATTGTTGATACACATCAGGATCAACCGGCGCACCATGTATTTCGGTAAATCCATGACGTCCGAAAAAATCTGTTTCAAATGTCAAACAGAACAATCTCTTCACGCCAACTTTTTTTGCTCGATCCATAATATTTTCAAGAATTTGATGTCCAACGCCTTGACCACGAAACTTTTCGACAACTGCAACAGTGCGAACTTCGGCTAAATCTTCCCACAACACATGCAGTGCACCGCAGCCAACGACGCTCTCGCCATCAACCGCGACAACAAATTCCTGCACATCTTCATATAACGTTACTGTTTCTTTTGATAGAAGTTTTCTCTGTAAAGAATATTGATCGATAATTTGTCTAATAGCCTTCACGTCGCCAGTTCTTGCTGGGCGAATTTGTATAACACTCATCGTTATATTTCTTCGGGCTTCACTAATGGAAAGAGAATAGTCTCTCGAATTCCTAAACCAGTAAGTGCCATTAGTAATCTATCGACGCCCATACCCATTCCACCCATTGGAGGCATTCCAAATTCCATCGCTCGTAAGAAATCTTCATCTAGTTGCATCGCCTCTAAATCACCTTTAGCCCCAAGTTTTGCTTGATCAACTAGTCGCTCACGTTGAATTACTGGATCTACTAATTCTGAATAGCCCGTTGCTAATTCAAAACCATCGATATACAAATCCCATTTCTCAGCCACACCTTCTTTTTCACGGTGGGCACGCACAAGTGGTGAGGTATCGACGGGGAAACCTTTGACGAAAGTTGGTGTATTGAGATTTCCTTTATAAATATGCTCAAAAATCTCTTCAGCGAGCTTGCCGGTTATCCATTGCGGATCAATCTTGATACCCAGTTTGAGCCCAATTTTCTTCAGTTCTTCGTATGGAGTTAATGCGGTGACAACTTCTCCAACGCCTTCAGAGATTGCGGTGAAAAAATCAACTTCGCGCCATTGCCCACCTAAATCGCTCTCACGACCATCGTGATGGAGAACGACATGTGAACCAGCGACGGCAAACGCTGCTTCTTGCACAAGTTCTCGAGTCAAAGTTTGCATGGTGTTCCAATCACCATAAGACCAATACGACTCAATCATCGCAAATTCGGGTGAGTGACTTGAATCTGCTCCTTCGTTTCGAAAATTACGATTGATTTCAAAAACTCGCTCTAAGCCACCAACCACACATCTTTTGAGAAAGAGTTCGGGAGCGATTCGTAAAAAGAGTTCCATGTCATATGCATTGGAATGTGTTTTGAATGGTCGCGCAGCTGCACCACCATGCATTACTTGCAACATTGGAGTTTCTACTTCGATAAATTCACGCTTGTTAAAAGAATCTCGAAGTGCGCGCATCACGGTTGGTCTAATACGCGCATTTGTTCGCGCTTCTGGTCGAACAATTAAATCTACATAGCGCATTCGAACGCGGGTCTCTTCTGAGAGAGGTTTATGTTCTACTGGCAATGGACGAAGTGACTTTGCGGCAATTTGATAACTATTTGCAAGAATTGATAATTCACCGCGCTTAGAAGTGATGACCTCGCCTGTAACGCTAACGATGTCCCCAAGGTCAACTTCTGATTTCCAAGAATCAAGAATTTCCTGCCCGACTTTATCCAACGAAAACATTGCTTGGAGTTCGGTGCCATCACCTTCGCGAAGGTTCGCAAAACAAAGCTTGCCAGTATCACGTTTAAAAATAACTCGGCCAGTGACGCTTTCGATGATTCCTGTCTTTACATCGATTGGTAGATCACGATGCTTATTTCGAATCTGTAACAGCGTTGTAGTTCGAGGAACGGCGACTGGGTAAGCCTCGCTACCTTTGGCGAGAAGTGCGGCTCGCTTTTCACGGCGAATTCGCATCTGTTCTGGTAAATCTTCCTCAATCTCGCTCATAGTCCCCGAAGTCTAGCGATTGCGTTCGTGTACGAGTCGAAGTCCTATCAATGTCAGGTCTGGTTCGTGATAATCAATAGTTTCACTAATTCCAAGTACTAATGGCGCAAGTCCACCCGTCGCAATCACTGATATTTCTTCACTGCCAGGGTAATCAGCATCGAGCACTTCAATAATGCGATTGACCAAACCATCTACCTGTCCAGCAAATCCATAAATAGTTCCGGATTGAAGCGCTTCCACAGTGTTCTTTCCGATGACAGACCGAGGTAAGACCAGTTCAACTTTTCGCAATTGCGCTGCACGTTGCGCCAATGCGTCGACAGAGATTTCAATACCTGCAGCGAGCGCGCCGCCTAAAAATTCACCTTTCGGTGAGACCACGTCAAGATTAGTTGACGTTCCAAAATCAACAACGATACATGGACCGTTTTTTCCATATAAAGAATGAGCAGCGAGCGTATTAACAATGCGATCGGCACCAATCTCTTTTGGATTATCTACCAGAAGAGGTACGCCTGTTTTCACGCCGGGTTCAATAATTGTCGTTGGGATATCGGATAAGTAATGAGAAATCATTGTCCGTAATTCACGAAGGACTGCCGGAACTGTTGAACATACCGCGAGACCCGTGAGTTCAAATCCATCGATCAGTGATCGATAAAGCAACCAGAGTTCATCTGCCGTGTCTCGTGGATCAGTTTTTACCCGCCAGGATTGAACCAGTCTTTCTTTGTCGAATAAACCGAGAACTGTGTTTGTATTTCCAACGTCAACGGTAAGTAGCATCGTTATCCTTTCGAACTTTCGTAAAAATCAAGACCGATATCAAGTATTGGAGCAGAATGAGTAAGCGCTCCGACTGCTAAATAATCGACGCCAGTTTCGGCATACTCTCGAGCGCTCTCAAGAGTTAAACCACCTGATGCTTCTAATTTTGCGCGACCATTAGTTATTTTTACTGCTTGCTGACATTGTTCTGGTGTCATATTGTCTAAAAGAATCAATTGTGCGCCCGCTGCTAATGCGACCGTGAGTTGCTCGAGCGTATCTACTTCAACTTCTACTTCGAGGTTCGGGAATCGTTGAGCAACCGCGGCGACTGCTTGCGCAATATCGCCTGCAGCAGCGATGTGATTATCTTTAATCAGCGCCGCATCACTTAATGACATCCGATGATTTTCGCCACCGCCCATTTGGACCGCATATTTTTCAAGCACGCGTAAACCAGGAGTAGTTTTTCTAGTATCCCGAATTACTGCCTGCGTACCTGCAATAACTTTCACCCATTGTGCTGTCAGCGTTGCAATTCCGCTCAGGTGACAAAGAAAGTTAAGTGCGGTGCGTTCGGCTAGAAGAATTGATCGAGTGTTTCCGGAAACCTGAAGAAGAATATCTCCAGAGTTGATGTGAGAACCATCGTCATTAATAATTTGAATATTGGTAATGCCACACTTATTGAGCGTTTCTATTGCAAGAGGTATACCTGCCACAACGCCAGATTTTCGGGCTCGAAACTGCGCCTGCGAAATGTGTTGCTCGGAAATTGTTGCTACTGATGTGACATCTTCACCGCCAGCGAGATCTTCTTCAAGAGCGCGCGTCACTGCTGAATTAATTATCGATTGCGTTAACACGAGTCACCCCCACCGTTTCAAAACTCGATCGCCACGTGCCATCCGGGTTGATCCTTTGGTGAATTCGCTTCAACCAATCAATCTCTTGTTTTGGAAAATCTTCTCGCCAATGGGAGCCTCGAGATTCTTCACGTAACAAAGCCGATAAAACAATTGCTTTCGCCAAGTAATAGAGATTTGTTGTCTCCCAAGAATCAATAAATGCATCGTTACTTGTAAATAACGATAATTTTTCTAGCGTTGTCAGTGTCTCTTCAAGCGATGTTTTCGAACGCACAACTCCTGCACCTCGAGACATGGCCTGCTGAATAGCGCTTCGAATTACGGGATCTAGCAAGATTGTTGGTTCGCCAGATTCATAGGGCTCTGAATAGTCGACCAGATTATTGGCGATATCTTCGGCAATTCTCGCTGCAAAAACTAAACCTTCGAGGAGTGAATTCGATGCCAGACGATTTGCGCCATGCGCTCCAGTACAGGCGCTTTCGCCACATACATATAGTTGTTTTACGGTGCTATGCCCGTTGAGGTCGACACGTACTCCGCCTGATGCGTAATGAGATGCAGGTGAAACGGGAATGAAATCCTTTCGAGGATCAATTCCGTAACTCATGCACGATGCAAAAATAGTTGGAAAACGTTCTTCGAAATCTCTTACTTTTGTCGCATCAAGCCAAACATATTTGCTTTCAGAATTTAACATCTGACGACTTATTTCTTTCGCAACGATGTCACGAGGTGCAAGGTCGGCCAATGGGTGAACCGATTTCATAAATGCTTCACCTTTGTGATTTCGCAAAATTGCGCCTTCACCACGTACCGCTTCGCTTATAAGTGGTTGTTGGCCACGAGATGAACCACCAATCCACAAAACGGTTGGGTGAAACTGAATAAATTCGACATCAGCAACTTCTGCTCCGGCTCGTAATGCCAGCGCTACGCCGTCACCCGTGGAAACGGATGGATTTGTGGTTTGCGAATACACCTGTCCAAGTCCGCCTGTAGCAACAACTACTGCACGCGATAACGCACGGCCAACTCCATCTCGCGAACCTTCGCCTATAACGTGAAGAGTTACACCGCAAACAACTCCATCTTTGTTTTTTAGCGCATCAATAACAAGTGCATTCTCAACTATCTCAATTCCTGGATCATCATTCACCGCTGCAAGAAGTGCTCGGGAAACTTCTGCACCGGTTGCATCGCCACCGGCGTGCAATATTCGATTACGTAAATGTCCACCTTCGCGTGTTAACGCAATCTCGCCAGTTTCTGAACGATCAAATTTTGCGCCACGTGCAATGAGTTTTCTTACCGCTTCCGGGCCCTCAGTTACCAACACCCGAACTGCTTCCTCATCACATAAACCGGCACCGGCTACAAGTGTGTCTCGCTCATGTTCTTCTGGCGAATCACCTGGTCCAAGCGCCGCCGCAATTCCACCTTGTGCCCACTTGGTTGAACCGGCATCTATTAACGATTTAGTCACCAAAAGCACTGATAAATCATGGGAACGAATTTGCAGCGCTGTCGTTAATCCCGCAACCCCCGAACCAATAACAATGACATCGGCCTTGGCAGTCCAACCAGGTTGTGGCGCACGTAATTTCATCGTGACACCAGCACATTCTCGTGTATTGGATTCATTGGCATGGTGTCAATTAATCGAACTCCATCAACCCAACCCGCAACGATTGCTCGTTGATTTTTTGTTTCATCCGTTGCAATTTCAAAACTTTCGCCGTCAATAATCTCTGCATAATCAAGAATGAAGCGAGATTCACTCATTAGAGTTTCTCTTAAAACTTTCAATTTAGTCGGAGTTCCATTTACACCTCTTGCGCTCCGCAAAGCGATTGAAATAATTTTTGCAACGTCGCGATTATTAGAATTCAATCGCACGTTGCGGGAAGAGAGAGCTAGACCATCGCTATCGCGAACAGTTTCACAGGCAATGATTGAAATCTGTGGATGAAGTGATGCGCTCATCCTTTTTATCAGAAAAAGTTGCTGTAAATCTTTCTCTCCAAATAACGCCCATTGTGGATTTACTGCTTCAAATAGAGCATTGACAACCGTCACTACACCATTGAAATGACCGGAACGGGTTGCACCTTCAAACTTCTGGCCAATTTCACCGGCGCTAATTTCTTTTTTCCCAGTGGGATAAAGATCTTTCTCGTGAGGAAACCACAAATATTTCGCGCCTGCAGCTTCTGCTAGTTCTACATCGCGCTCCGGAGTCTTCGGATAATTAGCTAAATCATTGGCACTTTCAAATTGAAGTGGATTGACATAGATACTGACTAAGACATTCTCTGTAAGTTCACGTGCTCGTTGAATTAAAGATTGATGTCCTGCGTGAAGTGCGCCCATTGTTGGCACGAATGCAATGTTTGAGGTACGCGGAAGCTCACTGGCGCTATAGATAACTTTCATAGATGGCTCCAGTCCTGCTTGGTGGTACCGGGCTCGCGAATTCTACCGACCTATTGCAGCCTTCTCAAAAGTTCTTTTACTGGCCCGTAGCCTGGAAGAGTTGCCATCGGTTCAATTTCATACCAAGGCTCTAGAACAAATTTCCGTTGATGCGCTCGTGGATGTGGCAATGTTAAATCGGTTGACTCAATAAATATCTCTCCATAGGCGATGAGGTCTAGGTCAATCGTTCGGGCAGCATTTTTAATTGAACGCATTCGCCCTCCAAGCAGTTCGATTTCATGAAGTTTTCGTAAAAGATCTAACGGAAGTAATTCCGATTCAATAATCACAACTCCGTTTAAATAGTTAGGTTGTCCTGGAGCATCTACTGGCTCTGTTTCACGTAGCTGGGATTCCGCCACGATAGTAAATTCTTTTCTCAATAAATCGATGGCATCTTCAATTTGTTTTCTTGGCTCACCTAAATTTGCACCAAGGGAAATTACAGCTCTCACTTTCGACTTCTTTGTATTGTGACAGATACATCGTGGAAAGAAACTGGAATAGGTGCTTGCGGTTTATGAACTGTCACCTCAATTTCTTGAACATTGAAATTTTCTAAAACATCTTGTGCTATTAATTCTGCGAGACGTTCCAACAGGTTAACCGGCTCTCCAACAATTCTCTTATGAACAAGCGAAGCGACTTCTGCATAATTTATGGTGTGAGCGAGATTGTCACTCTCTCCCGCATTACGAAGATCTAGTTTTAAAACAATATCTACTGAGAAATCTTGTCCGCTCCTTCTCTCACTCTCTAATACGCCGTGGTACCCAAATCCGGTGATTCCAAGAATTGAAATTTTGTCGCTCATGCCAACAATTCCTTCACAGTAGCTATCGCATCCTTATGCGGTTTCACTGAATGAGTCCGCACACCCCATACTCCGGCTTTAGCCATCATTGAAGTAATGGCAATCGAAGCGGATTCTCGATCATCTGGATTCTCGCTGCCTACTAATTCACCAAGAAATCGCTTACGAGATGCTCCGATCAAAATGGGAAAACCAAGTAACGCGATACGTTCAATATTTTTTAGGAGCGACCAATTGTGTTCTGGTAATTTTGCAAATCCGATTCCTGGATCAATAATCAGTTGATCAGGATCAACTCCAGCTGAAATAAGCGTATCTATTCGATCTTGAAGTTCATCTTTCACTTCTCGAACTACATCTTTATACACCGCTCTACTCTGCATCTGGTCAGAGTGTCCACGCCAATGCATCGCAATATATTGAATATGTGGATGGTCTGCGACAACTCTCGACATTTTTTCATCTGCCAATCCACCGCTCACATCATTGATAAATCTCGCTCCGGATTTAATTGCTTCACGCGCAATTGAATGCCGAGTGGTATCAATACTTACAGTGGCATCTAACTTCACAAGTTCTTGGATAACCGGAATCACGCGTTCGCGTTCAGTCATTTCATCTATGCGATCAGCGCCCGGTCGCGTTGATTCCCCACCAACGTCAATGATGTCAACTCCTTCTTCGATCATCACTTGAGCGCGCGCTATTGCATCTGAAAATTCAAAATGTCGACCACCGTCTGCAAATGAATCTGGCGTAATATTCAAAATTCCCATTACCAGGGTCTCGCTTGTGGAATTCATAAAATTAACGAGCGGTAATTAATGACATAGCTTCTGCGCGAGTTGCCGCATCTCGAAGCTGACCACGTACAGCGCTCGTAGTTGTTCGTGCTTGCGTTTTTCTCACACCACGCATCGACATGCATAAATGTTCGCAATCAATAATGACGATTACTCCTGCCGCTTCTAATATCTCAACTAGCGCATCAGCAATTTGAGAAGTCAATCTCTCTTGTACTTGTGGCCGCCTCGCAAAAAGATCAACCAATCGAGCAAGTTTGGATAATCCAGTAATTCGGCCACTTTCTCCAGGAATGTAACCAATATGTGCCACGCCGTGAAATGGAGTGAGGTGATGTTCGCAGTGCGAGAACACTTCAATATCTCGAACTATGACTAATTCTTTATGACCTATATCAAATGTAGTGGTGAGTACATCTCGTGGGTCTTGCCAAAGCCCTTCAAAATTTTCTTTGAGAGCGCGAGCAACTCGAGCTGGCGTATCACGAAGTCCCTCCCGTGAAACATCCTCACCGAGCGCATGTAGTAACTCTGCAACTGCTCGTTCAGCACGCACTTGATCAAATTCAGATTTCGCTCGGCCATCATGTGGACCCATAGAAACTGAATTAATCTCACTCATTCATTGCTCTTTTGAGCTCGCTTTTTCCGCGGTTTCTTCACATCTTCACTTTGATTCATAGATTCTTTAGATTCAATTCTCTCTTTTAACTCAACAGGAGGAAGCATTGAAGGTTTACGTAACGGCGATCCGGTCCAGGCTGGACGAGGTGGTCTGCCATTTACTTTGGCAAATATTTTAAATATCTCTTCTTTATTGAGAGTTTCCTTATCCAACAACTCTTCTACTAACGCATCGAGTGTCGCGCGATTTTGTACAAGAATTTCGTAAGCTTCTTGATGAGCCTCTTCTATCAGTTGTCGAATTTCTTGATCAACAATCGCAGCAACGTTTTCGGAATAATCCCGTTGATGTGCTAAATCTCGACCAAGAAACGGTGCAGATTCTGAGGTTCCCAGTTTGATTGCACCGAGTTTTTCGGTCATGCCATACATAGTTACCATTGCACGTGCCAGAGTTGTTGCTTTCTCAATATCGTTCGCTGCACCAGTAGTTGGATCGTGGAATACCAATTCTTCGGCAGCGCGACCACCCATTGTGTAGGCCAATTGATCGAGCATCTGATTACGAGACGTTGAATATTTGTCTTCATCAGGTAAAACCATTGTGTAACCAAGTGCATGCCCGCGCGGCATAATTGTAATTTTGTGAACTGGATCTGTGTGAGGCAATGCATGTGCAACGAGTCCATGTCCGCCTTCGTGATATGCAGTGATTCTTCGTTCCTCTTCACTCATTAATCGACTCTTGCGTTGTGGTCCAGCCATAACGCGATCTATAGATTCATCGAGTGATCTATTTGTAATTACTTTGGCATTTTCTCGCGCAGTTAAAAGCGCTGCTTCGTTTAGTACGTTCGCCAGATCTGCTCCGGTAAAACCTGGAGTTCGTCGCGCAAATCCAAGCAAATCAACGTCTTCAGCGAGTGGTTTGTTCTTTGCGTGAACTTTGAGAATTGCTTCTCGACCTTTCAAATCTGGCCTATCAATCCCTATTTGACGATCAAAACGACCAGGACGAAGAAGTGCTGGATCTAAAACATCTGGACGATTAGTTGCAGCAATAAGAATGACCGAGCCATTTGCTTCAAAGCCATCCATTTCTACCAACAATTGATTGAGTGTCTGCTCACGCTCGTCATGGCCACCACCTAAGCCTGCGCCACGTTGTCGTCCAACCGCATCGATTTCATCAACGAAAACAATCGCAGGCGCATGTGCTTTCGCTTGGTTAAAAAGATCTCGAACGCGTGCTGCACCAACACCAACAAACATTTCAACAAAGTCTGATCCAGATATCGAATAAAAAGGAACTTTTGCTTCACCTGCGACTGCTCGCGCTAATAGAGTCTTTCCAGTTCCAGGCGGGCCAAAAAGTAGAACACCTTTTGGAATCTTTGCTCCAATTTCCTGATATTTCTTTGGATCGGCGAGAAAGTCTTTAATCTCCCGTAGCTCTTCTACTGCTTCATCTGCTCCTGCTACGTCCGCAAAAGTTGTCTTTGGAGCATCTGGAGATTGCAACTTTGCTCGAGAGCGACCAAATGAAAATACTCGATTTCCTCCTTGTGCATTTCCCATCAACATAAAGAAAACTAATGCGATGATGATGAAAGGCAACATCGAGAAAATGAGAGAAACAAAGAGGTTCTGGTGAGGGACGGAAACGTTCCAATCCTTTGGTGGCGGATTACTTGTAAGAAGCTCAACGATTAATGGCTCTTGTCCGGTGACGTAAGAAGCTTCTATCTTTGTTGCGCCTTTAATCGCTTTTCCAGGCTTCAATACCGCCCGAACTACTTGATCTCTGTCTACAACAATTGCTGATTCCACCTCGTTATTGGAGATTGCTGCGATAACAGCTGAGGTTGAAACTTTGGTGTACTGATTTCCGCCATTAGAAATTTGACCAAATAATGTGACAACAACAATCGCTAACAGAATCCAAAAAAGTGGTCGCCGAGCAACTTTCCGCACCTTATTTGGATCAGGAAGTTTGTTACTGGTTTTACTTTCTTTAACCTTTTTCTTACTTTTTTTATCGTCGGTCATAGTTCGCAATCATTCGTACATGTGCTTTGCTAGCACGGCAATAAAAGGAAGGTTGCGATACTTCTCATCAAAATCAAGACCGTAACCAATTACGAAATCTGGTGGGATATCAAATCCAACATACTTAACATCTACTTCCACTTTTGCAGCAGTAGGTTTGCGAAGCACAGTCAATATCTCAACACTTTTTGCGCCGCGTGATTCTAAATTTGAACGTAGCCACGAAAGTGTGAGCCCAGTATCGACAATGTCTTCAACGATCAAAACTTCTCGGCCAGTAATGTCTCGATCAAGATCTTTCAATATTCGTACAACACCGCTTGATTTAGTTCCGGAACCATAAGATGAGACCGCCATCCAATCCATATCAACATGACGTTGGATGTATCGAGTGAGATCAGCCATCGCCATCACAGCGCCCTTAAGTACTCCAATCAAAAGTAAATCTCGATCTTTGTAGTCCGTTGTAATTTGCGCGGCGAGCTCTTTCATTCGCTTGTGAAGATCGTCTTCAGAAACAATGACGCGTTCAATGTCGCCTTTGATTGCTTCTAAATCCACACCATCTCCTTGTCGTGCGATGTTAATTATGAGTCGGCCGAAGGAGCGAAAGTCTGCCCGAAATTCTTTGAACCTTCACACCGCCCGGAAGTGAGCATTCGCCTTGGCCACGCCACGCCGAGACCATGGCCTCTACTGGCGCGATGTGCTCAGCGTTGAGCGATCCAGCAGGCGCTCCTGCCGCATAAATCGCCAGACGCAAGACTCGAGTTCGGACCGCTCGCGGAAGGGATTCAAGAGCTACAACATCTAAATCGAGTGGATTCATTCCCGAAAAGAGTGATGCGCTCCACTCGTCAAGCGCATCCGCATCATCGCGAAGTAATTTCGCACTTCGAACTAGGGCATCAGCAATTCCAGGGCCTAGATCTCGTTCAATTGTAGGAAGAACATTCTTTCTGACTCGAACTCTCGTAAATTGAAAATCGTCATTATGCGGATCTGACCAAGGAGAAAGCTTCCATTCTTCACATGCACTGACTGTTTGGGCGCGAGTAATTGCTAATAATGGTCTGAAAAAAATTCCATACTTTTCAGCCATACCTGATAAGGAGCGTGTTCCTGAACCTCGAGCAAGTCCCATCAAAACTGTTTCTGCTTGATCATCCTTAGTGTGTCCTAATAAGAAAAGAGTCGCATCAAGATTGCGTGCGACTTCTTCAAATGCAGAATATCTAGCGCGTCGAGCAGAAGCTTCAATGCCATCTCTGCCATCAACTTTTACTTTGATAATCCTTACATCGGTAAATCCAATTCCCACTAAAGTTTTTTCAGTAGTTGAGGCAACTTCATGAGAATTCTTCTGAAGTTGATGATCAATAATGATTGCGATCGGTTGAATGGCAAACTCTTCTGCTTCGAGAATTAAACCTTGCGCAAGTGCTAAAGAATCAGCGCCACCAGATACTCCAACAAGCACTCGATCGCCAGGAGCAGAAAAATCCAGCGCACTTCTTATTGAACTTCGAATTTGATATGAAGCGCTTGTCTCTCCCACAGGAGAAGATTAGACCCGACCTCCGTATGGCATTAACCCGTTAATGCTGTAAATGCTTGAGTAGAGCAAGCCTTTGCCCTTTGAATTTGCTTCCCACATCATTCCATTTCCCGCATAGATAGTGATGTGATGAATCGTATTAACAGTTCCTTTATAGGAGTAGAACAATAAATCTCCTGGCTCTAACGCATTCAGCGAAACGTGTTTGGTTGTACTGAAATACAGCGATGAGTTGAGGCGATCCCACTGCGGCCACCCAAGTCCTGCATTCCTGTAGGCCGCGAATACCAAACCAGAGCAATCAAATGAGTTTGGCCCTTCGGTTCCCCATATATAAGGCTTACGAGCCAACACTTGTTTTTTCGCATATTCAACTGCGCGAAGTCGCTGTGATTCAGTAGAACGAACAATTGCTTTTGAAGGAAAACCAATATCTGGCCAAATCTTGGCTTGATTTTTTGTTTGATCTGCTTGATCAGAATTCGCTTCTTCAAGTAAGGCCAATTGACGTTGCTGTTCTAGCGTTAGACGAACCTTTCGCGCTGATTCAAGATCTTTGAG